>CANGNR010000065.1 GCA_947455385.1 Microbacteriaceae bacterium | reverse complement strand
GCGGTTGGGAAGAACGCGTCCATGCCGAACGTGCGGGCTTCATCCGGGATGATCGGGACGATGCGCTCACCGAACTCGGGCGAACGAAGAAGGTCCTTGAGCAGTCGCACGAAGGCCATCGTGCTGGCGACCTCTTGGTTGCCGCTGCCGGCCTTAGCGATCGCGTAAGCCTTGTCGTCTGGCAGTGCGAAGTCGACATACTTGCTTCGGCGCTCTGGCAGGTAGCCACCGAGCTCGCGACGACGCTCGTGCAGGTACTGAATCTCGGGAGCCGACTCTCCTGGGTGGAAGTAAGGCGGCTGGTACGGGTTCTCTTCGAGAGCCGCGTCGGTGATCGGAACACGCAGGTAGTCCCTGAAGCTCTTGAGGTTTTCGAGGGTCAGCTTCTTCATCTGGTGGGTGGCGTTGCGACCCTCGAAGCTCTTGCCCAGGCCGTAGCCCTTGATGGTCTTAGCAAGGATGACCGTTGGCTGACCCTTGTGTGCGAGCGCTGCCGCATAAGCCGCATAAATCTTGCGGTAGTCGTGTCCACCGCGCTTGAGGCCCCAGATCTCGTCGTCCGACATTCCGCTGACCATTGCAGCGGTGCGTGGGTCGCGACCGAAGAAGTTCTCGCGCACGAAAGCGCCATCCTCGGTCTTGTAGGTCTGAAAGTCGCCGTCTGGGGTGCGGTTCATCAGGTCAACGAGTGCTCCCTCGGCGTCGTTTGCGAGCAGAGAGTCCCACTCGCGGCCCCAGACGACCTTGATGACGTTCCAACCGGCACCGCGGAAGAACGATTCGAGCTCCTGAACGATTTTGCCGTTTCCGCGAACAGGGCCGTCAAGGCGCTGCAGGTTGCAGTTGACCACGAAGGTCAGGTTGTCCAGACCGTCATTTGCAGCCAGCTGCAGTGCACCGCGGCTCTCGACCTCGTCGAGCTCGCCATCACCCAAGAAGGCCCAGACGTGCTGACCGTTGGTGTCTTTCAGTCCACGGCCGCCAAGGTAGCGGTTGAACTGAGCCTGATAAATGGCGTTGATTGGGCCGATACCCATCGAAACGGTAGGGAACTGCCAGAAGTCCGGCATGAGGCGGGGGTGCGGGTAAGACGAAAGCGAGCCGCTGGGGTGCGACTTCTCTTGGCGAAAGCCATCGAGTTGATCGGCGCTGAGGCGGCCCTCGAGAAATGCGCGAGCGTAGGGGCCGGGGGAAGCGTGCCCCTGAATGAAGATCTGGTCGCCGCCTGTTGGGTGGTCTTGACCCTTGAAGAAGTGGTTGAAACCAACCTCATAGAGAGAGGCCGAAGAGGCGAAGGATGAAATGTGGCCACCGACACCGATTCCGGGGCGCTGCGCGCGGTGCACCAGCATCGCCGAGTTCCAACGCATCCATGCGCGGTAGGTGCGCTCTATGGCTTCGTCGCCCGGAAACTCTGGCTCGTTCTCTGCCGCGATGGTGTTGATGTAGTCGGTGGTCGGAACGATTGGAACGTTCAATTGCAGCTCGTGAGAGCGACGCATGAGGTTCATCAGGATCTCGCGGGCGCGGCCTCGGCCGTGCACTCTGGCTACGGCGTCGAGCGACTCAAGCCACTCGCG
Organism: Microbacteriaceae bacterium; assembly: GCA_947455385.1. Classification (GTDB taxonomy): domain Bacteria; phylum Actinomycetota; class Actinomycetes; order Actinomycetales; family Microbacteriaceae; genus Rhodoluna. Next base: position 5,320 of record CANGNR010000065.1, on the reverse strand, counting down.
GGTCTCTTCGGGATCCTGGTCGATTCCGGCTGGTGCGAAGGCGTCTTGGTTGTTCAACGACAAGGGGTCATCCTCTTTCTGGGGGATTGACACGTTACTCTGAGTGCCCTTTGTAAAGGCTTTCTAAGTTTACCTGCGTTGTGGGAAGCAAACGCGGTAATAAATGTTTGTCAGACTAAGTCGTGTACGAAAATGACATCATCCAATCGAAAGAGACACCATGACCCTGCTAATCGGCGATCTCGCCCCAGACTTCTCGCTCGTCAACCAGTTTGGCGAAACGGTCGAGCTCAGCGCATTTCGCGGCAAGAGCAACGTCGTCGTGGTTTTCTACCCGCTTGCCTTCTCGGGCATCTGCACCGGCGAGCTTTGCGAGCTTCGCGATAACCTCGCCCGTTTCGAGCGTGCAGGCGTAGAACTGCTTGCCATTTCGGTTGACTCGAAGTTCACTCAGAAGGCATTCGCTGAAAGCGAGGGCTACAAGTTCTCGGTTCTTGCCGACTTCTGGCCGCACGGCGCCACCGCAAAGGAGTACGGGGTGTTCATCGCAGAGGCCGGCATTGCGAATCGCGCTACCTTCGTTATCAACAAGGATGGTGAGCTGGTTGCCAAGTTCATTACCGCTCCAGGCCAGGCCCGCAGCCTAGACGAATACGACCGCGCTCTGGCCTCGCTCAACGTTTAGGTCAGCCAGTTTGGGCGGAGGCTGCGGTTTCCGCTAAACTGTTGGGGTTGCTCGGTTCGCCGAGTAAGGGCCTTTAGCTCAGTTGGTAGAGCGCCACGCTTACACCGTGGATGTCATCGGTTCGAGCCCGGTAGGGCCCACCATTTGGTGGGGTCAGCGCGTTTCAGCGCACGCGATTAGGATTTGCTCATGGATCAAAGTCGTTTCGAGCGCCCGCAAAAGCTTGCGCTAGACAGCGCCTCCGTTCTCGAGCGAGTTCTTCAAATTCAGCAGGGCCCAAATGGGCTCGAGGCTGCCATGGGCTTTCTCGAAGAGCAAGCCCATCTGCAGGAGCAAGACCGCCTGGCAGAAATCGCCTGGCTGAACGCCCTGCGCGAAAGCGACGACTCCGAGGCCCAGAAGATCGCAGCAGAAGTCGATTCGCTGATTGCCGCTGAGGCTGCTGCGCAGGCCTCCACTGTTGCACAGACCGAACTTGGATCGGCCGAGGAGCTCGCAACCGAGCAGGAAAGTCACTCGGGTTCTGCTAGCGCTGAACCCGTGGCCGCACCAACGGCTGGCCTGCGCTCCGACTTCGAGCCGGTGACAGCCAGCAGCGCAATCATGGCGAGTGGCCCGATCCCCAAGGTTGTTCGCCGCCCGAGTGCCTTCGGCAATAGCTCATGGCTACTGCTGTTGCTCGCGGTCGGTTTTCTCTCGAGCATCGTCGGATCTAGCCTCATCGGAGAGGTTGGCTCGAGTCCGGGCGCCCTGCCGGGGTTGATCATCGACTACGCCCTCGCGGGAGTCTTTGCAGCCGGCCTGACCTGCCTCGGCCTCTGGCTGGGGCACAGACACCGCATTTCTTTCCGCGGGCTTATTAGCGCCCAGTACGGTGTTGTCGCCGCAACCATCATCCGAGTTTTGTTTGCTGCCGTCATAGTCGAACTCGTTTGGGTGACTACTGGGCAACTAGGGTACACAATCACCGGTGCCGCTGGTGAACTGTTTCAGGGGTCGGCCAGCATCGTCAACTTTGCACAGACCGGGCGGCTGGCCGCCATCGCCCTTTCCACGTTTGCCGTGTTCGCCGCGTTTCTGCCGATCCTTGGTCGCCGCCTTCGTGGCGCGGCAAGAATACTTGGCGCGCTCTTGATGCTCGTGCTGCTGGGAGCGGCGCTCAGCCAGACCGCTTCACTTCTTCCATCGGTTTTTGCTGGAGGGGCGGTCACTTCTGCCGACCCGTCGAGCTTTGCTAACTATGCCGTGCTGTTTGCCATCATCGCCTTTGGGTTCGGAGTCCACTTGGGCACTCGTTTGTCAGAGCGCGCAAACCTGCTTAGATTCGGGCTGATTTTGGGCCTGGCCCTATGCGTGCTGCCCGTGTTGCTCGGCTCGGTTCTCGCCCTCGTAAATCCCATCTCGACGCCAAAGTGGCTGGCGACGCTCGACCTAGTTTTCTTGCCGGTCGGCGCCACGGCTTTTATCGCTCTGTCGCTCGCTAGTGTGCATGTCGCGGTGTCCAGTGGGCGTGGCGTGTGGATCTACTGGTGTTCCGCGGCGGTCTTGGCAGTCCTGCCGCTGGTGGCCGACGCTCAGACCACAGCAGACCAGCAACTCTTTGGCTGGTCGCTGCTTCTGGCTGCCAGTTTCATTGGTCAAATTGCCGCCGGAACTCTCGCACGCCGATATGGCGTTCACGAAGCTTCGTTGACCAGTGGTCGCGGAATCTATGGCCGGGCGAACCCGATTGCCCTGCTCGGGTTGGTCGCCGCCATCGCTGCCGCAGTAGCTGCGTTTAGCGCAGGCATCCAACTTGTCTGGGCCGCGAGCATTGCATTCGGCGCTGCCGCACTCTGGTCGGTTTCGGTGGGCATCATTTCGACTCGCCGCCAGGATGCCGAGTTGCGATTGCACAGCAAGAATCGAGTATCGATGTTCGACAACGAGGTGACCCTGTGACGAAACTCTTTGATTTGATTGCTCGGCTCGAGGGTTGGTATCCGCCGAAAACGGCAGACGACTGGGATGCGCCCGGCCTCGTGACGGGTTCTTCGAGCCAGATTGTTGAAAAGGTATTGCTCACCGTCGACGTAACTGACGCTGTGATCGAAGAGGCAATTCAGTTAGGCGCAAACCTAGTCGTCGCTCACCACCCATACCTGCTTCGCGGGGTTCAGAGTCTCGACGAGTCGCTTGCCAAGGGTGCAAACCTCGCGCGCGCAATACGCGCAAACATTGCGATCTATTCGGCTCACACCAATGCAGACATCGCAGATGGTGGCGTCTCTCAGGCTCTTGCTGACCTGCTTGGTCTAAGCGACGCAGTTGCGCTGTCTAACGGCGAGCAGACTGGCCACGGCAGGGTCGGCCAGGTTGCCCCCACGACGCTCGGGGCGCTTGCTCAAGTGCTAGCTTCACGGCTACCCGCCACAGCGGGTGGCGTAAAGGTCGCGGGCGATTTTGACCAACTCGTAGAACGGGTTGCGCTCTGCGGTGGCGCGGGCGATTCCCTAATTGGCGCCGCCATTTCTTCGGGGGCCGACGTCTACATCACTTCTGACCTTCGCCACCATCCGGCACAGGATGCGCGCGAACACGCCATTCATGCGGGCGGAAAGCCGTCGTTGATCGATATCTCTCACTGGGCAGCCGAGTATGTTTGGCTAGATGGGCTGGCAGCGCGCTTAGCCGACAGTTTTGATCAGGTTGAGTTCGTCGTTTCTGATGTGCGAACAGATCCCTGGGATTTCTTAGTGACCCAATAGAAGGAACCAATGAAGGCAACGCAAGATGCGCAGTTGAAGCTACTCGAACTGCTCACACTCGACCAGTTGAGCGCACGCGAGCGTCGCGAGGTGGCCGAGATCAAGTCTGGTGCTGCGTTCGCGCCACTTGCCGAGGCTCAGCGAGCCGCATCCGCGCGAGTTCTAGAGCTCAACAACGCCCTCGACGAGGTGAACCTCGAGCTAAAGCGAGCTGAAACCGACCTCGAACTGGTGGAGCAACGCATCTCGCGCGATGAGCAGCACCTGAAGGCTGCCGCGTCGGCGCGAGACGCTCAGGGGATCACCTCGGAACTGGACTCGCTGGCCAAGCGCAAGTCGTCGCTCGAGGATGTAGAGCTAGAACTTCTCGAGCAGCGCGACAACGTATTGGCAGAGCTCAAGACCGCCGAGAGTGACCGAACGGGTATTGAGCAAGAGCTGAGCAAGCTCAACGCCGATGCCGTATTGAGGCTCACCAAGCTCGAGTCCGGGCTAGCACTGCGTCAGAGTTCGAGAAACACCCTCGCGGCCCAGATTCCTGCAGAGCTGCTTGCGCTCTTCGAGAAGAAAGCATCGCGCGGAGTTCCGGTTGGTCGCCTGATTGGCAGCGAGTGCGGCGCGTGCCACATCTCAATCACGGCAGCTCCGTTCGCCGAGTTGTCCGCGGTTCCCGCCGACGAGGTGGCCACCTGCCCAGAGTGTCAGGCGATCTTGGTTCGATGACTCGCAGACTCATAATCGAGGCGGATGGCGGCTCTAGGGGCAACCCTGGGCCGTCTGGCAGCGGTGCCGTTGTTATTGACGCGGCTACCGGCGAAATCCTGCGGCAAATTGCACTGTTCGTCGGCGTGGGAACCAACAACCGGGCGGAGTATCTTGCCCTCGAGGCCGGCCTCAAGGCTGCAGAAGAGGTCGACCTCGATGCCGAGTTGCTGGTGCGCATGGACTCCAAGCTTGTCATCGAGCAATCGGCGGGTCGCTGGAAAATCAAGCACCCAGATATGCGTGAACTCGCCATGAACGTTCAAGCTCTAGTAGCAAAGCGAAAGGTTCAGTGGCAATGGATTCCGCGCGAGCAAAACTCTCGAGCCGATGCGCTTGCTAATAAGGCGATGGATGCCGGAGCGAACGTCGAAGAACGGAGCCCGCTCACAGAGGCTGGCGAACACAAGTCCGCCGAAACAGACCGATCGATGGCAAGTATCGTCGAGTTCAACAAATCGGCTCCGAGCAGCGTGCGCGCCCCCGGCAACGTGACCGAGCCCCTGACCACGATCATCCTGGTTCGTCACGGTCGCACAGCTTTGACCGAGACCAACAAGCTATCGGGTAGCGGGGGAGAAGACCCCTCGCTTTCTGAGGCGGGTTTCGTCGATGCTGCAGCCGTGGCGGAGGCAATCGCCGGATTCGGTGTTTCTGGCCCTTTCGCACACCTACCGGCCCCCACGGCTGTGATTGCTTCGCCAATTCTGCGCACCAAGCAGACTGCTCTGGCCATTGCCGAGCGCATCGGGCGTCGGGTCGAACTCTTGCCAGAGATTGCAGAGATTTCATTTGGCGACTGGGATGGCTACACGGTTGCCGAGGTTCGCGAGCGTTGGGGCGGGGCCTTCGAACACTGGCGTGGCTCGTGGCAGGAGAGCCCACCAAACGGCGAGGCGCTTGAGGTTTTCGACCACCGAATCCAGCGCGGCATCAACGACATCCTCGCTAATCACGGTGGTGAGACGGTAGTGGCGGTGAGCCACGTGATGCCGATACGCGGGTTTGTAAGGTTCGCCATGGATGCCGGCATCGCCGCCTACTGGAGACCGCAAATCTCACCGTGTTCGATCACGGTGCTGCGACTCTGGGGCCGCCAGGCTGCCGAGATTGTCACTGTGAACTC
>CANGNR010000064.1 GCA_947455385.1 Microbacteriaceae bacterium | reverse complement strand
TCGGCGATCTCTTTGCCGGTGAACTTCTCGGCACGGTAGCCGATCGACTTGGCCGTTGACAGCCACTTCTTGCCGTGGCCGGCCTTTGGGCCACACATCGCGTGGGCGATTTCGTGCAGGATCACCTGAAAGGTTTCATCCGCGGTGTAGGTGGCAACGTGATATTTCGAGACCGTGATCAGCTTGTCGGTGTAGTTGCAGAGACCGGCCCGGCGGCGGCCGTTGTCGAAGTCGAAGCGCCAGCCCTGATGCGGCAGGTAGTGATCGATGTTCATCGTGGCGTAAGCCCCAATCAGGCTGGCGCGATTGGCGCGATAGCGAGCACCCGGCTGGCCGCCGACCTTCAGCGCGCGAGCAAACTCGAACCCGCTCTCGGTTAGCACCGCGCGCAGGTCGGCTCTTGCGTCTTGGCAAACAACGCGCAGCCAGCCGAACCCGTTTTCATAGAGCGCAAGCTCGGCCAGTTCGAGCAGGGCATCCAGAACCTTCTCGCGGATCGGCTCGCTGCTAAGTTGCACTCCGTTGGCCACGTGCAACTCAAGATCTGCGTCGCTCTCGCCGTGTGCCGCGAAGGTTGCGCTAAACAGCAACTCGTCTCGCTCTTCGTCGAAAGCATCCCAGCTCAGCCCTGCCGCCGATTCGGGGACCAGCACCACGCTTTCGCGGCGAATCGTCGCAAAGCGACGCGGTTGGTTTGCATCCATCGCCACAAAGATAACCCAGCGGTGAATTCTTGCTATTAAATCGATGTAAAACACGCGCCGAAACACAGCAAAATTGCCGAAACAGACACTAAAACCGCGAATAAAGTTCAGGTATGGCTCAAAACAACTCAGGCTCTGCTTCGGCAACCTCAATCGAAATCAACGACGTCGCTCCGATCCCCGCGGGCGAACGTCACGGCAAGGCGTGGCACCTGTTCACCGTCTGGTCGTCCCCTAACCTCGAGTTCGCAACCGTGTTCGTTGGCGCTCTAGCCATCGGCTTCGGCCTAAACATCGCCCAGGGCATACTGGCCATTCTGGTCGGTAACGCACTAGCAGGCATCACCCACGGAATCCTCAGCACCTGGGGTCCATCCGCTGGTCTGCCACAGATGGTTCTCGGCCGCAACGCATTTGGAAAGATCGGAAACCTGCTTCCTTCGGGTCTCTCTACCCTGGTCGCGGGCATCGGCTGGTTCGCAGTGAACACCGTTTCGGGCACACTTGCCCTATCGGCTCTCACCAAACTAGACGCAGTGGTTGCATTGCTCATCGTCATCGTGCTGCAGGTTGGAATCGCATTTGTCGGTCACAACCTCATTCAGAAGTGGGAGCGCTACACCTCTTACTTCTTGGCAGTCGTATGGGCCGTCGTGATCTACATGGTCTTCACCAGCAAGGGTGTCTTCAACGTCGCCCCTGCAGCAGCTGGAGCAGCATTCCCGTGGGTTGGTTTCACCCTTACCGCGGGCGCTGCCTACGGCTACACCGCCGGATGGACCCCATTCGCAAGCGACTACACCCGCTACCTGCCTGAGAACACCAGCAAGCGTGCTCTCGGATGGGCTGCCGGTCTGGGCAACTTCCTCAGCACCTCGCTGCTGATGATCGTTGGTGCAGCTGCATTCAACGTTCTTGGCGCTGGCTCGGTCTTTGGAAAGAACCCAACCGCTGACTTCACCGCCACCCTCGGCGGCTGGGGAGGAATCACCCTGCTGGCAATCGCCATCGGTTCGATCTCGGCAAACGTGCTCAACGTTTACTCGGGCGCAATGTCGTTCCTCGCCATGGGCGTAAAGATCGGGTTTAAGACCCGTCGTGCCGTAATGGTTCTTCTCGCCGGTGTTATTGGTGGAATCACGGCTTACCTCGGCGTGACCAACGGCGACGTTGCTCACCAACTCGAGAACTTCCTCTTGGTTGTCGCCTATTGGGTTGCTCCTTGGATTGCCATCGTGCTGGTCGAGCGCGTTCTCTCGGGCGGCAAGGATGCAGGTGCTCGCGCACTCGCTCCAAAGAACAGCTGGGCCGGAGCGCTTGCGTTCATCATCTCGGTTGCTTTCTCAATCTGGGGCTTTGCAAACCAGGTTGCATATGTTGGCCCACTCGGCAAGGACTACGGTGACCTCGGCGCCCTCGTTGGCTTCGTGACCGCAGCAGTTCTCTACTGGGTGTTCCGCGCTGCCGACAAGGCAAGCAAGTAATCACTAACTAAATCGAGAGGCCTCGGCAATGGAATTCAAAGTGGGACAAATCTTCGCCACTGACGAAGAGAAGCTCCAAGTTGCCATTGCCGAGGCTCATCTCGGTCTAGCAGAGGGCGGCATCCCCATCGGTGCGGCTCTCTTCGACGAGCATGGCCGCCTGCTCGGCAGCGGACACAATCGTCGGGTGCAGGATGGCGACGCATCGATGCACGGCGAAACCAGCGCATTCAGAAATGCCGGTCGGCAGCGCTCGTATCGCAAGGTCACTCTGGCCACCAGCCTCTCTCCCTGCTGGTACTGCTCGGGCCTGATTCGCCAGTTTGGCATCGGTCGAGTCATCGTGGGAGACGACAAAAACTTCATGGGCGGCCAAGACTGGGTCGCCGAGCACGGAGCCGAACTGCACGTGCTGAACGATCCTGGTTTGATCGAACTCATGCGCGAGTTCATCGAGGCAAACCCAACGCTCTGGAACGAAGACATCGGCGAAGAGTAAGTTCGCAACAAAGATTCACGACCTGGGGAAGTCGCAGAAAGAGGGGGAACAAATGTCTGACCAAACTCAGTTTCAGGGCAGCCAGCAGCCTGCTCGCACAAACACTCTCGCAATCATCGCACTAGCGACCTCGGTTTTAGGCATCTCTCTCGCGGGCATCATCTGCGGTCACATCGCGTTGTCGCAGATCAAGCGCACCGGCGAGCAGGGCCAGGGCATGGCGCTCGCAGGAGTGATTCTCGGCTACCTAGGTTTTGTGGCCGGCATCGTCCTTTTGTTTGCCGCAATAGCTGCCTTGTTGAGCGGCGCCTACATGGCTGGCCTCTAGCCCTACTCGACAAACCGAGGCGCGGGAAGCCTCAAAGACAAAGGGGGAAACCAAATGAGCGAACAAATTCCAAGCCCAACACACGGCACATCGAGTGAAAACCAGGGCCCAAAGCGCCTAGGAATCCTGTCATTCGCACTGAGTATGGGTGGGATTCTGGCGCTGCTTCTTGGCTTCACCTCGGGTGGAGACTATGGCGCAATAAAGGCCTCGTGGGGCTGGGTGATTGTGCTGGGACTCGGCGGCTTCGTTACCGGCCTGATTGGCATTTCTAAGAACCGCAAGACAAAGGGCGTGGGCCTCGGCCTATCGATCGCGGCCGTGGCGGTTAGCGGCGGAGCGTTCTTCTTGGTGCTGGCTCTGGCGTTGATAACAGCCGCAATGGGTGCCGTTATTTTCGGCGGAATCGGTCTCCTGCAACAGATCTTTAGCCCGCAGTAGCCAATAGGCTGAGCACATGACTCAGCCAACATCGCTCAAGACGTTCCTTTGGTTCGATGGAAACCTAGCCGAAGCCATTGACTTTTACCGCGAAACATTTGGCTCTGGTTTCACCTTGCACTCGGCCGGCACACCCGAAGCCGACGGTCGCCTGATGACCGCAGACTTTGCCATCTATGGCCACGAATTCATCGGGATGGGTTGGCCCGGTGGCCCCGAGTTCAACGACTCGATCTCGCTCTCGCTCAATGTCGATGGCCAGGACGAAGTCGATCGCCTCTGGTCGGCAATAACCACGGATGGCACCGCCGGTCAGTGCGGTTGGTGCAAAGACAAGTTTGGCCTCAGCTGGCAGGTCTCGCCGATTCAGATGCGCGACTGGCTTCAGCACCAAGACCCGGCCGTTTCGGCCTATGCCTGGGCGGCGATGCGCAAAATGGGCAAGATCGTCATCGACGACCTGCACGAATAGTTGAGATGCGCCGAGCGGTTAGCCCGCGAGCCAGGCGCGCACATCCGTGCTGATTAGCGACACGAGCTGCTCAACCGGCAAAAGGCCGCTGAACTGTTTGCCGTCTTCGTTAGGCGCTATTGGGTCTGCGATGGCAAGCTGCGAGGTAAGCAGGTCTTTGCGGATCGCGGACTCTTGGTTGGCGAGACGCTCCTCGAGCACAGACTTTGGCGCATCGAGCTGGGCGAAGCGGGCGAGGCGAACCGACCTCTTGATTTGGTCTCGATAGCTGCGCTTCAACAGGGATGCGCCGATCACGACATCGCCCTTGCCGAGCTCATCGATGATGTTTGCCACCCAGAGGTCGCGGTCATCATCGCTTAGCGGGGTGCCTTTGGCCATCTTCTGCAGGTTGGCCTGCGGGTGCAGTTGGTCGCCATCGACGTATCGAACGCCGAGCTTCTCGGCAACCGCGCGGCCCACGGTTGACTTGCCCGAACCGGCCAAGCCGATGACTAGAAGTTGAATACTCACGGCAAACCTCTCTGCTAGATAAGTCGAGAGTATGCCACGGGTGTTTCGGGCGGGTTTCGAAAAGGCTAGGGCTGTGTAAAAACCGAACTAGGCGAGAGCCGCCTGAATGCGCCTCATGGTCTCGGCCTTGTAATCGGGAATTATCCCGATCAGATGCGGGGTGCTCGTCTCATAAAGCGAGTTGAGCAAGAAGATGCGGCGCTGCAAAAGAAGATCCTGAAGCTGTGTAGGTGTGTGCTCGGGCAGAGGTGCCACAGAGGCAAAGCCGTCGAGCAAGGCCTGTCGTTGCTCGTCGGTGTCGAGGTAGTAAAGCGCGGTTGCGAGATCGTGAACCGGCATGCCTATGCCAGAGTCGTCAAAGTCGAAGACGGCAAGCTCGCCCTCGTGCCACATCAGATTCCACGGATGCATGTCGGCGTGGATGGGCAGTTGCGCGGCGTGCAGGGCAAGCTCTGCGATGGTGTGCTCAATGCGCGCCTTGGCTGCCGAGACCAGAGCCTGCTCAGACTCGTCGAGTTGAGTGCCGGGGCCGAGCAGCAGGTCGGCGCTGCCCCAAAAGAAATCTGCGAGGCCAGGCAGCTCTGCGCCTGGCGGCAACTCAAAGGTGCGCGCCTCGGCCTGCAGCAGGGCCATGGCGGCGCCGGCGGCCCACATCTGCTCGGCCGTCGGTTCGTCGCCGAGTTCTTGGCCATCGAGCCACGGATACAGCACGGCATCAAGCCTGCGGCCCGAAGCCTCGTGCCATCCGTGCGTTATGTATTCGCCGGCTCGATTGATCTGGGGCTTCGGCGTGCGAACCGAGCGAATGCTCGCAACCCAACTGACCTCGGCCAACAGGTTTGCGGGCGAACGATGCGAGTTTATGTTGATGCGCAGGGCAAACTTCTGTGAGTCTGCGGCCGTCACCTTGAAGGTCGAATTGAACTCGTGATTGATCGACTCGAACTCCGCCTCTGCGAGCCCGTAATGGCTAAGAATCTCGAGCACGCAATCGGAGAGGCTCGCAACCTGCTGCTCAGAACTGAGCGAGGCAAAAGGGTTGTCAGTTGGCACGCTCGAAGTCTGCCATAAAAGAGAAAAGCCCCCAAACTCGTGAGAAGTTTTGGGGGCTTTCGTGCACCCCCTGGGACTTGAACCCAGAACCCACTGATTAAGAGTCAGTTGCTCTGCCGATTGAGCTAGAGGTGCTTGCCGCGCGATTCGCGCAACGAGATAAAACATTACCAAAAAGCCGCGGCTATTGCCAGACGAGGGCGTGCAGACGGCATCCTCGTTTGGATAGACTCGAGACACATCACGACCCAAAAGGATTCAAAGTGAACGAGTTCAGACTTGAGGTTGGCGCTACTGCCCCAGACTTCGCCCTGCTAAACCACGACAACGAGACCATTTCGCTTGCTTCTTTCAAGGGCCACAAGGTCATCGTTTACTTCTATCCAGCGGCATCGACCCCGGGCTGCACCAAAGAGGCCTGCGATTTCAATGACAACCTCAACCCACTCAAAGCCGCCGGCTACACCGTGGTTGGCATCTCGCCAGACGAGACCAAGAAGCTGCTCAAGTTTCACACCGATCAAGACCTCAACTTCAACCTGCTGAGCGACCCAGACCTGGGCGCGCACAAGGCATACGGCGCATACGGCAAGAAGTCGCTCTACGGTCGCGAATACGTTGGCGTGCTTCGCTCGACCTTCGTGGTCAACGAGGATGGCAAGATTGCGCTCGCCCTCTACAACGTCAAGGCCACCGGCCACGTGACCATGCTGCGCAAGCAGCTGGGCATCTAGCGCTGGTTGAGTTGGGCGCTGGTTGAGCGCCTAGACGTCGCCGCGAGTGCGAGCGAGCACAGGCTTCGAGAACGCTAAACCAAGGGCAGCAACCGAAACCAGGATGAGCGCCGAGCCGATCCAGAAACCGGCTGCCGCGCCTTCACCAGTGAAGCTGCCCCACGCAACCGCCAGCTGGCAGGTTTGCCAAAACACGATCGCCGAGCGCGACCAGCGCGCATGCTTGAGAAGGCCGCGGGTGGCCGCCACCAGGAATGCGGCCACTGCGAAGAACAGGACCACGAGCGAAATCATCGCCGAAACCAGCTTTGACTCCCCCGCAAAAATGGCAATCACGTAGGTCACGCCGTAGCCCGCGACCACCAGAGCCTCGATTGCGACGATTGCCGCGAGAATCAGCAGGCTGATGGGCTGCGAAAGGGTGCTTTTCGACATGAAATTCCTAAAAACTATTGCCAAATCGGCGGTGGTATGAAACCATTTTCTAAGTAAACACGACTCGAAAACGCCTTTCTCGCGTGAATTTCTGAGGTTTACACAAAAGATTTTCGATGGCGCCGATGCCTCACTCTTCGTATCGCTAGATAAAGGAATAACGCATGGATATGCAGTGGCTGAATCAGTCCCGTTGCCTCACCGAAGACCCTGAGCTTTTCTTTCCGGTTGGCAACACCGGCCCTGCAGTTGACCAGATCGAGCAGGCCAAGGC
>CANGNR010000063.1 GCA_947455385.1 Microbacteriaceae bacterium | reverse complement strand
CGGCAGGTGCGTGAGGTCGAGCAGAACGTAATCCTTGTTTGGGCCAGCGCCTCGACCCTCGCGCACCTCGTTGGCCATGGCGCGCGCAACCATGTCGCGCGGTGCCAGGTCTTTGATGGTCGGGGCATACCGCTCCATGAAGCGCTCGCCGCTCGCGTTGCGCAGAATGCCGCCCTCGCCGCGGGCTGCCTCGCTGAGCAGAATGCCCAGGCCGGCTAGGCCGGTTGGGTGAAACTGGTAGAACTCCATGTCTTCGAGAGGCAGGCCCTTGCGCCAGATGATGCCGACGCCGTCACCGGTGAGGGTGTGCGCGTTCGAGGTGGTCTTGAAGATCTTGCCGAAACCACCGGTTGCAAAGATGATCGACTTGCCCTGAAAGACGTGGATGTCGCCGGTGGCGAGCTCGTACGCAACGACGGCGGATGGGCGCTCGACGCCATCCACGGTGTTCATAACCATGTCGAGAACGTAGAACTCGTTGTAGAACTCAATGCCCAGCTTTACGCAGTTTTGGTACAGGGTCTGCAGGATCATGTGGCCGGTGCGGTCGGCTGCGTAGCACGAGCGGCGAACCGGGGCCTTGCCGTGGTCGCGGGTGTGGCCACCGAAGCGGCGCTGGTCAATCTTGCCGTCTGGGGTGCGGTTGAACGGCAGACCCATGTTCTCTAGGTCGATGACCGCCTGAACCGACTCTTTAGCCAGGATCTCAGCGGCATCCTGGTCAACCAGGTAGTCGCCACCCTTGACGGTGTCGAATGTGTGCCACTCCCACGAGTCTTCTTCTACGTTTGCTAGCGCTGCTGCCATTCCGCCCTGGGCGGCTCCTGTGTGCGAGCGGGTTGGGAACAGCTTTGAGATAACCGCGGTCTTGGCGTGAGGGCCGGCTTCGATGGCGGCACGCATTCCAGCGCCACCGGCGCCGACGATTACAACGTCGTACTGGTGCTGGTGAATCTTTGGCGAAGTCACTTGGGGTCCAATCGGTCGCTTAGCGAATCGTTGTTGTGGGTGGGGGAGGCTTAGTGGGTAAGGCCGTTGCAGAGGGCCGGCAGAAGGTTCACCGGAGTGCCAGCAGGGCATGGATCGAAGGTAGTGGCCACCAGGGTGCCAAGAACGATTAGCGCGCCGCAGACGATCCAGAGCAGCCAGTTCAGGGTCTTGCGAAGGCCCTCGCGGTCGGTATAGTCGTTGACCAGGGTGCGCATGCCGTTGGTGCCGTGAATCAGGGCGAGCCACAGCATGGTGACATCCCAGACCTTCCAGAATGGGTTCGACCACTTGCCTCCGACGAAGGCGAAGTCGATCTGGTGGATTCCCTCACCGGTGAACAGGTTCACGAAGAGGTGGCCGAAAATCAGCACGATGAGCAGCACGCCGGAGACGCGCATGTACATCCATCCGCGCTTTTCCCAGTTGGCGGCCTTGCGGCTGCGCGGGCTCTTTGGTTGTTCGATGATTACGCTCATGTTTTCTACCTAGCCTTAGTGCGCGCCGAAGACGTTCATCAGGTGACGCGGGGCGAAGCCCAAGAAGAGAAGTGCGGCGAGGCCAACGACGATCCAGAACATGACGTTCTGGTATTTCGCACCCTTGCGCCAGAAGTCGATCAAAATAACGCGGATGCCGTTGAGCGCGTGAAACAGGATTGCGGCAACCAGGCCGAGCTCACCGAGGCCGATGATTGGGGTCTTGTAGGTGCCGATGACGCCGTTGTAGGCGGCTGGGTCGATTCGCACCAGCGCGGTGTCCATGATGTGCACGAGGAGGAAGAAGAATATTGCGACACCGGTGATTCGGTGCAAAACCCAAGACCACATTCCGACTTTGCCCCTATAAAGGGTTCCAGCTGGTTTCGATGGCACGAAAATCCTCCTTGAATGGCGCCTGATTGGCATTCGGTTGGGCTCGGAGTCCTGGCAAATAAGACCTGGAATGTCGTCAACCTGTTCAAGTCTAAACCCATTCCCGATAGGGTCTTTATTGATATGACTACTCAGCGCGAGCCCATGGCACGCTTTCACAGCGTGATTCCGGCGGGTGGAATCGGTAGCCGACTGTGGCCACTCTCGAGGGCTTCGGCACCAAAGTTTTTGCATGACCTGACCGGTTCTGGCCAGACCCTCCTTCAAGACACCTGGGATCGCCTCGAGCCGCTGAGCGGACGCGAACGAATCATGGTCGTGACCGGCGAAGCGCACGAGGATGCGGTGCTTGAGCAGATTCCAGATCTTGGCGCAGCGAACCTGCTGCTTGAGCGCTCGCCGCGCGACTCGACGGCAGCCATCGCGCTGGCGGCGGCGGTGCTGCTTCGACGCGAACCCGATGTGATCATCGGTTCGTTCGCCGCAGACCACGTGATCACCGAGGATAAAAAGTTTGCCGCCGCCGTGCGCGAAGCCGTCGAGCTGGCAGCGACCAACAAGATCGTCGTGATTGGCATCGAGCCAACCGAACCTTCGGTTGGCTTCGGCTACATTCGCGTTGGCGACGCTCTTGATGTCGCTGGCGCGCCGAGCGCTGCCGCGGTTCGCAAGTTTGTCGAAAAGCCAAACATCCGCGTGGCCAAGAAATACGTCGAGTCGGGCGAATACCTCTGGAACGCCGGCATGTTTATTGCGCCGGCCCAGCTGCTGCTCGACGTGCTGGCAAAAACAGAGCCTCAGTTGCACGCCTCGATTCTCGAGCTTGCCGAGATCTGGGATACCCCCGGCCGCACCAAGGCAATCAACAAGATTTGGCCGACCCTCAAGAAGGTCGCAATCGACTACTCGGTTGCCGAGCCGGCTGCCGAAGAGGGCTTGGTTGCGGTTGTGCCAGGCCGCTTTGATTGGCACGACGTCGGCGACTTTGCCGCCATTGCCGAGTTGCAGTCGCAGGGCCGCAAAGGAAACCTGGCGGTTTTGGGCAACGCCAAGGTTCTGGCCGATTCGTCGAACGGCATCCTGGTTTCTGAAACGAACCGGCTTATTGCTCTGATTGGCCTGGATGACATCATCGTGGTCGACACCCCGGATGCCCTGCTGGTGACCAATAAGGAGAACGCTCAGCGCGTGAAGGCCCTGGTTGACGCACTTCGGGCCACCGGCCACTCTGAGGTTCTCTAGCCGGTTTTTAGGTGGATGACCGCGCCATTGAGGTCATCCACTTTCTAGTTTGCCCTTCGTCGCTTTCGAATGCGATTCGCGAATGTAACTTTCGCGTTAAATCTTGAACGTGGCACTCGGCTGTTTCTAATAGTCTGAATGTCGAAAACTTTTGGCCGGAGGGCTTCTGTGGCTATGCGCAAACTGGGCGGTCTCGCGGTCTCATCCGCGTTGCTTTTGGCGCTTTCGGGCTGCGCCCCCGCCATCGTGTATCCCAGTGCTACTCCGGTAAACGTGACCGCCTGTCTTCTCACCCAGACCGACTCGGCCGCCATCAACGGCATCAACCAAGAACTTGAGTATTCGCTGGTTCAGGCCGAGGTGGTTAGCGGTGTGCACATTCACGCAACCTCGGTGGCCTCTTGGGCCGAGCCCAGGCAGGTCAGCGCCAAGTTTCGCGCCTTGCTCGGCAAGGGCTGCAACCTGGTCTTCAGCGTTGGTTCGACGATTCTGCCAACGGCTAACGCCTTTGCGCTTCGCCATCGGGAGGCTCGTTTCATTAACTTCGGTGGCGGCAAGGCACTCGAGAATCGAGCGGCCAATCTAACAATCATTCACCTGGATGCCGCCGAAGGCGCATACCTCGCTGGCTACCTGGCCGCAGCGCAGAGCACCTCTAAGGTGATCGGAACCTTCGCCGCGGCCAACTTTGACAACGCGCTCAACCTTATGGCCGCCTTCAAGCAGGGAGCCGAACGCTATGCGGCGGCAACCAACACTTCGGTTCGCGTTCTGGGTGCCGAGACCGAAGACACCAAGCTGTGGCAGATTTCGCAGAGCGCCGGTGTCGAGTTTGGTGCGCTCAAGATTGCCCAGAGCCAGGTCGAGTTTTCGGCAGACGTGATTGTGCCATTCGTCGGATCCAACGCGGCAAAGTTCATTGACGATTTCGATTCGACTCGGGCGGGTCCGAGACCTCGGATCATCGGCGTTGGCGGTGACTGGTCAAAGCTCGTGGCATTCAACGGTCACCAGGGTGCCATGCTCAGTTCGATCAGATTCAACTTGAAGAGCTACGTGCTCAATATCGTTGGTGAATCCTTTGGCAGTTTGGACCAGATGCGCGGCCCATACGACTTCACCACCACGCTGGGCAACGGCGAGGTGTCTCTGGTAGCCGAACAGAAGGTGCCGTGGGTTGGCAACACCGCAGACACCATCGCTTCGATTCGAGACGACATCATCGCTGGCCGCACCGTTATCAATGCGGCATCGAACAACTGAGCCAGAAGAGAGAACCCGTGAAACGAATCGACATCAAGGCGCTGCCCAAAATCTCGCTGCACGATCACCTGGATGGCGGCCTGCGCCCGCAGACCATAATCGAACTTGCCGAGGCCGTTGGCCACAAGTTGCCAGCCACGGATGCCGCCTCGCTCGGTCGCTGGTTTGCTGAGTCGGCCAACTCTGGCTCCCTGCCGCGCTACCTGCAGACCTTCGACCACACCACCGCGGTCATGCAAACCCGCGAGGCATTGACCCGCGTCGCCAAGGAGTTCGTCTTTGACCTTGCCGCCGACGGCGTCGTTTATGGCGAGGTTCGCTACGCGCCAGAACAACACCTCAAGCTTGGTCTCACGCTCGACGAGGTTGTCGAGGCCGTGCAGGATGGCCTGGAGCAGGGCATGGAGGCAATCGACGCGAGCGGTGGATTCATTCGCACCGGGCAGCTGATCACCGCGATGCGTCACGCCGATCGCGCGCTCGAGATTGCCGAGTTGGCCGTGCGCCACCGCGACAACGGCGTGGTCGGCTTCGACATCGCCGGCGCCGAAGAGGGGTTTCCGCCGAGCAAGCACAAGCTCGCCTTCGACTATCTCGCGACTGAACTTCTGCCAACCACGGTGCACGCGGGTGAGGCCGATGGTGTCGACAGCATCAAGGACGCGATTGTCAACGGTCGCGCCTTGCGCCTCGGCCACGGGGTGCGCATCTGCGAAGACCTCTTGGTTGCCGGCACCGACGGGGGCGCCGACTCGGTCATGCTCGGCCCGGTCGCCCAGTGGGTGCACGACCGCGAGATTCCTCTCGAGCTTTGCGTCTCATCGAACCTGCAGACCGGCGCCTCGCGCGAGTTCGGCGACAGCTTCGAAGAGCACCCGTTCGACCTCCTCTATGGCCTCGGCTTCAAGGTCACCGTCAACACCGACAACCGCCTGATGAGTGCCACCACTCTCACTCGAGAGATGGAACTCATGGTCGAGGCCTGGGATTACGACCTCGAAGACCTGCGCCAGTTTCAGATCAACGCGGCAGAGTCTGTCTTTCAAGGCGTCATTGAGCGAGAAGACCTAATCGACCTCATCAACGAGGGCTTCGACGAATGTCTCGACGACTAGCAGAGGCCTTTGCGCCCGGATCGGTGGCCGCTCAGGTAGCCGCCGCCGACTGGCGAGCGGCAACGCGCGTGGCCGGCGAGCTTCTCGTTGCGTCGGGTCGCACGACCCCCGCTTACACCGAAGACATCATCCAGATGCTCGAGGAATTGGGCCCTTACCAGGTGATTGCGCCGGGGATTGCGCTTTTGCACGCACGCCCATCCGAGGCGGTCTTGACCACCGGGCTCAGCCTGGCGGTGCTCGAGAAACCGGTCGAGTTTGGCAGCAAAGCAAACGACCCGGTTCGGCTCGTCTTTGGTTTAGCGGCTCAGCATCACGATTCACACATCGAGGTTCTCGCCGAAACCGCCAACAAACTCTCGAGCCCAAGATTTGTGAATAGTTTGTTAACTATCCACAGCGAATCCGACTTTCAGAGACTTCTCTCAGACTCCTAAGGCAGACTGACACCTATGAAAATCTTGGCTGTCTGTGGTGCCGGCGTCGGCACATCCGTGCTGCTCAAGATGAACGCCGAAAAGGCCCTGCGCACCCTCGACCTCGAGGCAGAGGTTGTCGCCATGAACCTAGCCAACGCACTCGAGGTGCAAGACGCTCAGGTAATCCTGACCACACCAGACCTAGTTGCCAAGCTTGAAGGCACGCGTTCAGAGGTCATCGCCATCGAAGGCATTTTTGACCTAAACGAAATAGGCGAGAAGCTCGAGAAGGCCCTGGGTTAAACCAGCAGCTCTCGAACCGCGGCGGTTAAACCTGCCAGTTGAGCTTCGGCCTCGGCTCGGGTCGCGCCAATCACACGCAGGTAGCACTTCAGCTTTGCCTCGGTGCCAGAAGGCCTAATCAAAATGCGCCTGTCAGACTCTAGGTCGATTCGAAGTCCTGGGGTAAAAGGCAAATCTGGATAAGCCTCTGCGATGCTCCTCACCTGGGCGCTGAGACCGGCGACGGTTGCCGGGGGAGCCGCCTCGATGGCCGCCATCCTGGCTTTTACGGCGGCAATGCTCTCGAGACGGATAGAAACCTGTGCGGTCAAGTAGTAGCCGATCTGCAGCTGAATCAGCTCGAGCTGGTCGAGCAGGGTGCGACCCGAGGCCGCCAGGTTCTCGGCAAGTTCGATGAGCACGAGGGCAGCCGTCAGCCCATCCTTGTCGGGAACATGCTCTGGATCAACGCAGTAGCCGAGGGCCTCTTCGTAGCCAAAGGCCAGGTTCGGCACGCGGGCCACCCACTTGAAACCTGTCAGGGTCTCGACGTGCTGCAGATTGGTGAGCCTCGCAACGGCGGCAAGGGCACCGGATGAAGCGATTGACTCGGCGAGGGTTCCGCCCAGCGAGGCGAGTGCGCGGGCCGTGGCAACTTTCCAACCCAGCAGCAGACCGATTTCGTCACCGGTTAAAGGGCGGTAACCGGATGCGCTCGCCGAGTCGCGCACCGCGATGGCAACTCGATCGGCATCTGGGTCGT
>CANGNR010000062.1 GCA_947455385.1 Microbacteriaceae bacterium | reverse complement strand
TGCAGTTCTTCACAATCACCAGCGGGGCCGAGACAATCTGGACATCTAAGCAATGTGACCGAAGCAAAGACACCGACGCCATCTTCAAACTTGACCCAAGTGTGGCTCTGAAGAGCAACCCATCGCCCTGGGTTCGTGTGCGTTCGAGCGACAGCGGCTGTGGCGCCAACCAGACCCAGGCCATCGCGGGTGGAGCTAGCTATCACGTCAAGGCCGAGGTCAACGGGGTTATCTCGAACGACGTGCAGTTCATTCTGAACTAGGGCATCGGCTCAGTAGTTCGCCCAAGGATCCTTGGGCTTTGCTTCTTCGGGCAACTGATTCTCTATTGCCGCGAAATCCACCTCTTCTACGTCGTTGTTCCAGACCAGCAACGAAAAGGTGACGTCGCTGGTTGGCAGCCATCGCTTCTGAAGCGAGTCCCAGTAGCGCTCGCTTTTCATGATGTCGCCATCCCACCGAGTCTTGTAGGCGGCGAGCAGCGAGCCGTTATCGGCGAGCTTGGCGAACCATCGGGTCGTATACGCGGCCAACGGCAACTACCAGTTTAGGCCGAGAGCTAGGGCTGCCTTGAGCTGCCCCGCATCCGAGTCAACCGATCGCACAAAGCCGAGCCGGGCCGCCTCGTTTTTGCGGATGTTGGCGTTGCTGACCCGGCGGATCTCGCCGGCCAAACTGATTTCGCCGTAGGCAACCAGGTTGTGCGCGATTGGCTTATCTTGCACGGCCGATGCGATTGCCAGGGCGATGGCGAGATCGGCGGCCGGCTCAATCAGGCGCACGCCACCCACTGTCGAAACGTAGACGTCGAGTTCGCCAACACGGATGCCGGCCCGCCGCTCGAGTACCGCGAGCAACATGGCCACGCGCGAAGAATCGACGCCGTTGGTCACTCGGCGAGGCTGCGGAGATGACGACTTGACCACGAGCGCCTGAACCTCGGCGATGAGCGCGCGTCGGCCCTCGACCGCCACGGTCACGCATGTGCCAGAAACGGGAGCATCCGGCCTGCTCAAGAACAGCCCGCTGGGGTCGGGCACCCCGGCGATTCCGTCGCCGGTCATCTCGAAGCAGCCGACCTCGTCGGTTGGCCCAAAGCGGTTCTTCATGGTGCGCAAGAAGCGCAGCGAAGTTTGGCGGTCACCCTCGAAGTGGCAGACCACGTCGACGAGGTGTTCGAGCACGCGAGGGCCGGCGATTGAGCCATCTTTGGTGACGTGCCCAACCAAGATCACTGGCAGGTCGCGCTCCTTGGCAACACGGATCAGGTTTGCCGCCACCTCGCGAATCTGCGCCGGCATGCCGGCGGCTCCGTCGAGTTCGGCTGCCGCGATGGTTTGCACCGAGTCGACGAGCACGAGGTCTGGCTTCACCGATTCGATCTGGCCCAGCACGGTGGCCAGGTCGGTCTCGGCCGCCAAATAAAGGTTGGCGACGACGGCACCGGTGCGCTCGGCCCGCAGCTTGATCTGCCCAACCGACTCTTCGCCGCTAACGTAAAGCACCCGCTTTCCGCCGTTGGCAACCTTGGCGGCAACCTCAAGCAGAAGCGTGCTCTTGCCAACGCCGGGCTCGCCCGAAAGTAGCACAACGGCGCCGGGCACCAAGCCGCCGCCGAGCACCCTGTCGAACTCGCCGACGCCCGATGGCGTCGAGGAGACGCTCGTTGTTGAGATATCTGTGATCGGGCGGGCGAGGCTCGATTCGACGATAGAAATTGCGCGCACGGCCTTTGCCGAGCCGAGCCCGCGGCCGCCACCGGCGACCGACTCTTGCAGCGAATCCCAGGCGTCACACTGCTGGCACTTGCCCATCCACTTAGAGGTGGACCAGCCGCAGTCGGTGCAGACGTATTCGGTTTTTGCTCGCGCGCCGGCCATGGGATTCCTGTCTCGATGTTTCTAGGTCAAAACTACAACGCGCCACCGACCTAGACTTGAGGCATGACCGACAAGCGCCTTGCAGTTCTTGGCGGAGGCTCGATGGGCCTCGCCATCGCCACTCAGTTAGCCGACTCGCAGTTCGATTCCGCGAACATCGCTGTGTCAACCAACACCTCGGCTAGCGCTGCTCGCGTTGCCGAAAATCACGGATGGGCCGCGGTTGCCAAGGAGGATTCGGCAAGCGCCAACTCGCTGGTCGCCGAGAACGCCGATGTGATCATGGTGGCGGTCAAGCCCGCCTACGTGGTCGAGGTTTTGGGCGAAATCGCGTCGGTGCTCAAGCCAGGCGCTCTAGTTGTGAGCGTTGCGGCGGGCATTACCATCGCCAGCATGGAAGCGGCCCTGCCCGCCGGCACTGCCGTGGTGCGAACGATGCCGAACACCCCTTCGAGCATCGGTGAGGGTATGACCGGCATCGTTCGCGGCAGCTCGGTCTCCGACTCTCAGTTTCACGCCGCGAGCGAGATGTTTCTCGCGGTCGGTGACATCCTGGTTGTTGAAGAGTCGATGATCGACGCGCTCAGCACGGTCTCTGGCTCTGGGCCTGCCTATGTTTACCTGTTCGCCGAGAAGCTGATTGCCGCCGCCGAGCACCTCGGGTTTTCTAGCGAGGATGCAGCTCGCCTAGTGAAGCAGACCTTCTTGGGCGCATCGCTGTTGATGAGTGAATCGAACGCCGAGCCCAGCGAGTTGCGTCGCGGGGTCACGAGCCCGAATGGCACGACGATGCAGGCGATTGCCAGGTTTGAGGCGGGCGGCCTTGATGAGACTTTCGTTGCTGCCGTCGAGTCGGCGCTAGCTCGAGCTCGCGAGATTGCTGCCGGCAACTAATTTATAGAGAAACGGCCCAGGTCAGAAGACTGGGCCGTTTCTCTATTTAAGTTTTACTTGGCGTCGATTTCGGCGACCAGTGCGGTGACTAGCTCACCGATGCGGTCGCGAATCGGACGAACTGCCTCGACGCCCTTGCCGGCTGGGTCATCCAGCGGCCAGTCGAGGTAGGTCTTACCAGGGAAGAATGGGCAGGCGTCGCCGCAGCCCATGGTGATTACGTAGTCGGAGCCCTTGACGGCCTCGTCGGTGAGCTTGTTTGGCAGCGCGTTCGAGATGTCGATGCCCAGCTCGGCCATCGCCTCAACGGCCGACGGATTCACCTGGGTTCCTGGAGCGGTTCCTGCGCTTCGAACCTCAACTCGGTCGCCCGCAAGGTGACGCAAGAAGCCGGCGGCCATTTGCGATCGGCCGGCGTTGTGGATGCAAACGAACAGTACAGAGCTCTTGTAAGTCATGTAAACAAACTACCGAACCGCGGTAAACGGAATGTAAACGGGTGGTGACAGCCGCCCTCGTTACTTCTTCTTTTTCGCCTTGCCCTTTGCGGGGTCTCCCATGATTGCAAGAACTGCAACGGCGGCTAGCATGCCGCCCAACTGGGCGAGGATGTAAACGCCTGTGTTTGGCAGCGACTGCCCGCTAAATAGCAGCGCGAAGCTGACCGCAGGGTTGGCCTGTGCGCCGGTGCCGGTCCAGGTTCCTGCCGAGAAAACCCAGGCCGGAACCGCAATAGCCAGCAGTTCAGTTCGCTTAGCCTTCACCAACTGACCGATGATAACCAGCAGTCCGGCGGTCGCCGCAACCTCGCCCAGGATGGTGGCCTGCGAATAGGTAGCCGAGTTAGATGGGGCGCTCAACCCGCCAGCCCAAATCGAAATTCCAAGCCAGGCTCCACCAACTGCTCCCAAAAGTTGTGCGCCGATGTTGCCGAACAACTCGGTCAACCCAAGCTTTCCCTTGGCAAAGAAGTAGAGCGAAACCAGTGGGTTTAGGTGGCCGGCGCCGACCGTGCCAGCCAGAAGAATGCCGATGCCCAGACCAATTGCAAGAGTCAACTGGTGCAGCGGCGAGCCCGATGATACGGAGCCGACTATTGCGGTTACAAAAACGCCGGTGCCTAGAAACTCGGCGGCGATGCGCTTCAGCATGGGGGACATGTTCATTCGGTTACTCCTTCGAGGGCAATTAGTGCCTCGTTGTGTTTCAAAAATCCGGGCTTCCAAGGTGGATCGAATCTTGCCCAGAAAACTTCGTCAACCGGATGCAGCCCAGCTGCCTCCACGGCCGAAAGCAACTTCTCACCCTCGCCCATGAAGCGACCCTCTTGCCAGCCGCCGCTGAAACGACGAGCTGCAACGTAGCGGGCCGCAACAACCTTTGCGGTAACACCGCCATCCTTAGGTTGCGGAAGTTCTGTAAGTTCTGCACCGGCCGGCAGAACAAAACTGATTACATACACGTCTTCGTAGCTCTCTTGCTGCAACACCGGCGCGGTCATTGCAAACTTTTGAGCCTTCAGGTTGAAACCCGAGATGTAAGAGAGCAGCGGGCGAAAGCCGATGCTGCCGGCGGTCATGAAATCCCCGTGGGTGGTCACCTCGACGACGGCATGCTCTGGATAGTGGCGCAGTTCGAAATCATCAAACTGCTTCACCAGGCGGTATGGCTGCTTCTCGGTCACGGTTTCGAGTCTATGACCGTAGCCAAAAACCGTGCGTTCATCCAAGTGAATTCTCAGGCCTCGGATTCGGCTAAACTTTCTAAATACACCCGCGCCGACCATCGTCTGGCGCGAATCCAGATGTGAGGTTTTTGTGGGCTCAGTTATTAAGAAGCGTCGCAAGCGTATGTCGAAGAAGAAGCACCGCAAGTTGCTTCGCAAGACTCGCCACCAGCGTCGCAACAAGAAGTAGTTCGCTACTAGACAAATACCCGCCAACTTTTTGCGTTGGCGGGTCTTTTCTATATCCTCCAAGTGTTAGCCTTTGCCCAAAGGGGGATTCCATGCCTAAAAATCCAGTTACTCTGATTCGTCGGCTCGCGGCCGCTGCCGCCATGATCGCCGTCGTTGCCGGTGGCTCGCTCGCGGGAGGCATCGCTCCCGCCGAGGCCGCTGCAAAACCAGTGGCAGTAGTCAACAAGTCGCTGCCAACAATCAAGGGAACTGCAAAGGTCGGATCGACCCTGACTGGAACTCTCGGAACCTGGACGGGCAGCCCAAAACTTGTGGCTCAGTGGATTGTTTGCCCAAAGCCAAACGTAACCCTCAAGACCTCGAGTGCCTGTTCGGCTGTTGCGGCCCAGGGCCAGACAAAATACAAGGTCAGAAGCAGCGACATTGGCCGCTACTTGGTTTTTGCTGTGGCTGGAATTAAGGGACCCAAATACGTTTTTGCATTTTCCAAGAGCACCAAAAAGATCCCGGGTGACGCCACTCCTGTTGCCCCTCCTAACAATTTCTCTTTCAACAACGGCATTCGCCTCGGAACCAACTTGCAGGCCTTTACCTCGACCAATACTCCGACAACGGCGGATGTGCCCGTCTTGAGCGTATACCTGGACTTTCAGTGTCCGTTCTGCAAGCAGGCGCTTGAAGGTCCCTTGAGCGCGGTCGACTCGAATGCGAGCTCGGGCCAGTGGATCGTGGAATACCACCCAATCTCATTTCTTGATGGCGCTGGCACTAATAAGTACTCCTCTAGGGCGGCCAATGCGGCAGTTTGCGTCGGCTCGCAGGAGCCAGACAAGTTCGCGGCATTCAGTGATTTGTTATTCGCCAACCAGCCCGAGGAGGGCACAGCCGGGCCGGTTGACTCAGACTTGATTGCCTATGCGGCTAAGGTCGGGGTGCAGGACGCGGAGGCTATCAGCGCCTGCATTACCGGGCAGAAGTACGCGTCGTGGGTGGCTGCCTCAACCGACGCGGCGCTTTCGAAGAACCTACCCGGAACCAAAAAGCCGCTTCAGGGAACACCGACAGTCATGGTTAAGGGTGTTTTGTGGCCGAACAACTTCGGCACGGCAGATGACTTTGCCGCCTGGGTTGCGAGCGTTTCGGGCTAAGTTTCAAGCCCGACAGGCATCCGCTTTATTGATCGCTATTTGTTGGCGCGAAGTTCGCGACGCTTGAAGTCGAGAACCTTCCAGCCGGCGGCTCGAGCGTACTTGAGCAGCACCTTGTCTGGGTTGATTGCCACCGGGTGACCAACGCGGGTCAGCATCCACAGGTCGTTGTGCGAATCCGAGTAGGCGTAAGAGCGGCGCAAGCTGATGTTGCGCTCCTTCGCCAACTTCTTCATGGCCTTGGCCTTGGCCTTGGCGTGCAGCGGATGACCCTCGATGCGGCCTGTGAGGATTCCGTTTTCATCCTGCTGAATCTCGGTGCCGAGACCGCCAGTTAGCCCCAGGCGGTGCGCGATGACCTCAGAGATCTCGCGCGGTGTGGCGCTGATCAGCCAGACCTCGCGGCCCTTGGCGATGTGCTCCTGAGCGAGGCGCACGGTCTCTGGCCAAAGCTTCGGCGAGATGTGGTTGTCAAAGACCTCGTTCGAAAGCGAGATCAAGTCTTGCGCCGGGTGGCCGGCAATCAGGCCGAGGGCACGATCCTTGATGGCCGCCAGCAGGTCTGGGCTCTCGCCGCGATATATGAAGCGGGCCTGGTGCCAGGCAAAAGTCAAGAAGTCTTTGCGGCTAAAAAACTTGCGCTTGAACGCGGCCTTGCCAAAAAGAAAGCTGCTCGAACCCCGCAGAATCGTGTTGTCGATGTCGAAAAAGGCAGCCTCGATTTTGGTCTCGGGCTTGGCGTTTTCGGGGGTCTTCGGCACCTCTCAAGTTTACGCTCGCCCTAGGCTAGACACGTGCCTAAGACTCTTGAAGTTACGCTGATTGGCAAGCCCGGCTGCCACCTCTGCGACGACGCGCGCGCGGTGGTTGAGCGAGTGCTTGCGGCCTTCGAGTCGGCCCATCCGGGTGAACTCGACATTGCGTTCACCGAACTCGATATCAACCAGGATGCTGCCCTAGCCGAACGCTACCGAGAAGAAATCCCGGTGCTCACGCTCGACGGCCGCGTGCACAACTACTGGAGAATCGACCCCGATCGCCTGCGCGCTGCTCTTGACAACGCGCTTTGAGCATTTTCTAAACTGCTCCTGAGCAAAGGGGGCTCAATGAAAATCAGAAAGACGAAACTCGTCAAAATGGGGGAGACCTTGGCGCTGCCAATTCCGGCGGCATACGAGGTGGATGCAAGGGACTTTCT
>CANGNR010000061.1 GCA_947455385.1 Microbacteriaceae bacterium | reverse complement strand
GGGTCTAGCAGATCAGCCTTTGGCATGACCTCAACGATGATTTTTGGCACGAATTCTCCAAGCTTTTGTGGGGAGTTTGGGCGTCTGCGACGCTGCCTGACTCCTCTATTTTAGCGGGTGCTTGGGGCTTGGCTGGGCGGTTGCGTCGGCGGTTGGCGAAGTGGCTCGCGCTAGTCGGAGCACACGCGGTTATTGATCACCGCATCGTTCACGACCACACCGCCGTGACGTGCCAAAAGCTGGCCATCCACGTGCACGTTTTTCCACGAGTTGATGAACGTGTTCGACATCACGTGCCCATAGATAGTGCTGTCGTTTTGCAGCGTGAGAATTCCCGGGATGCGCCAAAACACGTTGCAGGCGAGCTTGTTGCCCTTGATCACGACCTTGCTGTAGCGCGAGGTGCGCATCGAACCGGTGGTGCGAAACACGAACCGGGCGTTCGGGTTGCCGAGGGTGTCGAGGGTTAGCGTGCCGGTGATCCAGAACTGGCCGGTGCGGCTCACATAGACGCCGGGCTTGAGGGTGCGGCCGCCGAGCTGCGAGTTGATGGTGGTTGCGGGCAGAACCGAGGCCTTGACGTATGCCTTGGCGAGGTCGGCCTGAGCGGTGCGCGCCGCCTCGTTATTGAAGTTGTACCAGCCGACGATATTGCGGTCATCCCAGCCGATGAGTCGGGTGCTTGTGCTGATGCCCAGGTCGTTGCCGCGGGTGGTGCTGGCGGTGTCGGTGTATCCGATGTTTTCGATCAGGGTCTCGGCGAGAATCGCGTAGGTCTTGGCGGTGCCGAGTTGCGGTACGTTCAGGCCGACGGTTGCGGCCTTGACCGGCGGCGCATCGGCTAGGGCGGCTTGCGCGGCGAGAGCCGAGGTGCCGGTGAGTGCGATCGAAACTAGGATGCCGCCAGCGGCCAAAAACTTGTTCATGGGTTCACGCTAGGGGCAAATGCTGTGCACATGTTGCGAAAGGCGAATCTCACAGCAAACCCTTTGGGGGCTAGGCTGAGATTTAGCGGCCAACGGCGGCCGAGGTTGAGGTGCAGAAATGCGAATTACAAAAATTGCGCGAGTCGCTAGCGCGACTTTGATGAGCTTGCTGACTGTCGGCGCATCCTTGCTGGGTATTGGTTCGGTCAGCGCCGCCAACGCAGAAGACGCTGCGGTGAAAGCCGGCTTTGTGGCCACCGCGACCCCGTCGTTTATGACTTTTCAGTCGTTCACCGTGAAGTTTGATCAGGCGGTTATGGGCCTGACCCTCGATGACTTTGTCGTAGATGGCAGCGCCCAGTGCCAACCCACCGCTCTCGAGATTGCGCCAAACTGGCTCTCGGCCAACATCGACGTTTCTAAGTGTTCTGTCGGCATCGTTTTTGTGTCGCTCAAGGCCAACTCGGTGGATGGCCTCAACGCTGTTGGGCCCGCCGAAGACGTGTTCTCGAACAAGGTCGAGATCGTCAATGCGCCTCAGATTGGCATGCCGTCGGCCAGCATTTTGACCAGCGCCGAAACCGAGCTTTCGGTTGGCGACCAGTTCTTGATCAACTTCGACATGCCGGTTGGTGAGCTCGTGAAACCAGACAGCATTCAGGTTTGGGGCGATGCCAAGTGCGAGCTCGGCGGCATCAACAAGGCTAGCGACAACCTCTCGATGACGGTCTGGATGAAGAGCTGCCACGACGGCGAAGTCGGCATCACGCTCTTGCCTTTCTCGGTGCACAAGGATGACGGTTCTTGCTGCGGCCCGCAGCTCGCGGTGAAGTCTCAGTCGCTCAAGGTTGCGCACTTTGGCCTGGCTGACTCGCTCGAGTTCAAAAAGGGCGGGCCGGCGAACCCGCCATCGGTGAACGGTCACGTGACCGGTGTGGTCTGGTTCGACCTGAACCTCAACAACGTGCAAGAGGCCAACGAGCCGGGCCTGCCTGGAGCCACCGTTGCGCTCGACAACGAGCAGACGCTGGTGACTGGCGCCAACGGCGAGTATGACTTTGGCGACGCAACACCCGGCATCCACTCGGTGAGTGTGACACTGCCTTGGCAGCTTCGGGTCAGTGCAGAGAGCGAGGGCGTCGAGGATGGCGTTGCTCGCGTGCAGGTTGCGGCTGGCGCACCGGCCGGCACCTGGTTTGCGGTGGCAGGCAACAGCTTTATGTCCGCCAACTTTAACGACCCTCAGGGCAACCCGTTGACCGAGCCCGTTGTTGTTGCCTGGATCGGCATCGACGGAATCGCCGACACCGCCGACGACGTGTTCTTTACGGCCCCGGTGTCGGGCGATGGGTCATACCTGCTCAAGAATGTGCCGGCCGGTGACTATCGCGTGCTCATGTCTGGCAAGCAGGCGCTGACCGGTGAGCTCACTCTCGCTGAGGCCACCTATGACATGGCAGCTGCCGAAGAGCTCCAGCGAGACGTAAATGTGAAATACAAAGACCTCGCCTACACCGGCGGATCGCCATGGGACTTTGGCCTGCTAGCCTTTGGCCTTGCGGCGTTGGCCGGCGGATGGGTGCTGCTGCGCCGCTCGAAACTGAGCTAGTCGGCGGTTGTGTTCGGCTGGGCCTGAGTCGAGCTGCTACTTGAGTTCGGCGGGTGCTCCGCCGGCTCGCGTGAAGAACTTGTCGTACTTGGCCGATGCCACGAACGAGTCGGCGGCAGACTTGCGCTCACCCGCGATCAGAAGCGTGAGGTAGTAGCCATCCGAGGCATTTTCGGTAAAGGGCACGGGATTCAGATAGCTAGTTTCGCCGATGGTCACTGTGCGAGCGGTCTTAACGGTGTATTGGTACCAGCCCCAGAGGGTCTCGATGTAGATGTGGTCGCCGGTCTTGAGCGTCGAGATTTTGCCTAGGCTCGAGCCGTTGTGATCGCGGTAGCCGGTGAGCAACATGTTTCCCGGAAATCCCGGCAGCGGGCTGCGCTTGACGTGACCGATTCCGTAGGTGTCGAGCACCTTTGTGGCATCGATGCCCTCGGCGATTGGGCGTTTGAAGGCTTTACCAAAGGCTGGCGCGTGCAGCACGGCGAACGGGGCCGAGGTGTCTGGAGTGAAGCCGAGCTGGGGAACTCCCGGCTGAGGGTCTAGGCCAGCTGTGTCTGCCCACGACTGCTGCATGACCGCCGCGTTGCTGGTTTGGGCGTCGGCGATGCGGGCGTCGGCGCAATAGACAAACCACCAGTAGCTGCCACCGAGGCTCACGGTGAGCAAAACAACAAGAAGAACCAGTGCGCGTTTGATCATATTTGACTTCTCTCGCTGGAGCCTATGCAACCTGAGTGGTTAGGCGCTCGACCAGTTCGGCGTATTTTGCTGCGGTCTGATCGACCACGGATGCCGGTAGGGCTGGCGGGGTCGGGTCTTCGGCGGAATCCCAGTTTTCGAGCAGCCAGTTGCGCACGATCTGCTTGTCAAACGAGTCTTTTCGCTCGCCACGCTCCCAAGCCGCCTTAGACCAGAACCGACTGGAGTCGGGGGTGAGCACCTCGTCGGCGAGCGTGGTGACGTCGTTGCTCGGGTCGATGCCGAACTCGAACTTGGTGTCGGCGAGAATCAGGCCAGCGTGCTCGGCAAGCTCGCTCGCGCGCTTGAAGATCTTGATGCTCATGTCGCGCAGCTGGCTGGCGTGCTGAAACCCGATGAGTTCGACCACTCGCTCAAAGGTGATGTTCTCGTCGTGGTCGCCGTACTCGGCCTTGTATGCAGGGGTGAAAATTGGCTCGGGCAGCTGGGATCCGAAGGTCAGGCCGGCAGGCAGTGGAATGCCGCAGACGGTGCCCTCTGCCTCGTATTCCTTCCAGCCCGAGCCGCTGATGTAACCGCGAACGACACATTCGATTGGAAACATTTGCAGTTTCTTTGCGACGGTTGCGCGGCCGCGAACCTCGGCGGGAACCTCGAGCTCGTGCGAGACCTGGTTTGGCACGTCTAGGCGGTCAAACCACCAGTTGGTGAGCGTGGTAAGGGCTGCGCCTTTACCTGGAATGGCGGGGTCGAGCACGTGGTCGAAGGCGCTGACTCGGTCGCTCGCTACCATCAGAAGCAGGTGCGAACGCTCTGGGTCTTCGCTCTCGTAGAGGTCGCGAACCTTGCCGCTGTAAACGTGCTTCCAGCCCTCAATGTAAAGAGCGTCGCTTTCGAATCCTGCGGCCATTAGTCGTTTTCAGCCTTTGCAACCTTGAGTGCAATGTCTTTGCGGTAGTGCGAGCCCTTGAGTTCAATCTTTTTCATGGCGTCGTAAGCATGCTCGCGAGCGGCGTGAAAATCCTTGGCCATCGAAACAACGCTGAGCACTCGGCCCCCGGTAGCCACCAGGGCATGCGGGTTTTCGTCTTCGAAGTTCACCGAAGCGGCGGTTGCGGTTGCCGCGTGGCAGATCTCGATGTGGGCGTCCTCTGCAGCCTTCTTCAAACCGTGGATGCGACGGTTCGGCGCAGAAGTGTCTGGATAACCCTCGCTAGCGAGCACCACCGTGATGGCGGCATCCTTGCTGAATTGCGGGGTTGGGGCCTCGATGAGGTTGCCGATGGCGGCTTTGTGCAGCAGGTTCTCGAGCGGGGTGAGCAGTCGGCGAAGCACGACCTGGGTCTCTGGGTCGCCGAACCGGGCGTTGAATTCGATGACGCGAATTCCGCGCTCTGTGACGATCAGGCCGCAGTAGAGCAGGCCAACGAATGGAGCGCCGAGGCGGGCGAGTTCGTTGATGGTCGGCAGCGCGATGGTGTCTTCGACCTCGTCGACGAAGTTGTCGGGTAGCCAGGGCAGAGGCGAGTAGGCGCCCATCCCGCCGGTGTTTGGGCCTTCGTCGTTGTCGAAGGCTCGCTTGAAGTCTTGGGCTGGGCTCAGCGGCAGCACGGTCCTGCCGTCGCTCAAAAAGAAGAGGCTGACCTCTGGGCCGGCGAGGAACTCCTCGACCAAAACGCCCATCGAGATGAACTTTTCGGCGTGAGCGAGGGCTGCTTCGCGGTCGCTCGTGACGATGACGCCCTTGCCCGCTGCCAGGCCGTCGGCCTTGACCACGTAGGGCGCGCCGAACTCGTCGATTGCGTCTGCAACTTGCTCGATGGTGGTGCACTCGCGTGCCATGCCGGTCGGCACGCCCGCGGCAGCCATGACCTCCTTGGCAAAAGACTTGGAGCCCTCGAGCTGGGCGGCCTGCTGCGACGGGCCAAAGACTGGGATGCCGGCCTCGCGAAGTGCGTCGGAAACGCCGGCAACTAGGGGAGCC
Source organism: Microbacteriaceae bacterium (assembly GCA_947455385.1). Lineage (GTDB taxonomy): Bacteria > Actinomycetota > Actinomycetes > Actinomycetales > Microbacteriaceae > Rhodoluna. The sequence goes on along the minus strand of CANGNR010000061.1, from coordinate 1,835 downwards.
TCGGGGCCGATGATTGCGAGGTCAAAGGCGTGCTCGGTGGCGAACCGCACAATTGCGATCGGATCAACCGGATTGAGTTGCGGTTCGCAGTGCACGTCTTGGGCGATGCCGGCGTTGCCCGGCGCCACAACTATGCTCGCGGCCGGCGTGCCCGTGCGCACCAGCGACTTTACGATGGCGTGCTCGCGCGCGCCCTGCCCCAAAACCAAGATTTTCATTAGGGCAATTCTACCGAGCGCTCGCGGGGGCTACTTAGCCTCGAGCGATTCGGCTGAGTCGCCCGCCTTGATCACGTCGATCTTGCTGATAGTGAGGTAGGCAACCAAAACGGCGGCCACCGCGAGAGCAATCCAGGTGATGTTCTCGGGGCCAAACCCGAAGCCATCGGGCTTAGGTAGCGAGAGCATGTCGCCGAGCGATGCTCCCAACGGGCGGGTTAAAACGTAAATGGCCCAGAACGCGAATACCGCGCCGAGTTTCTTGGTGGACCAGAGCACGGCTATCAGCGCGATGACGCCGGCAAAGAGTGCCGAGCTCAAAGTCAGTGGCCAGCCGAGGTCATCCAACAAAATGTCGCCGCCGGCGGTGCCCATGGCGAAGGTCGCCAGAATCGCGAGCCAATAGAACGCCTCGCGCTTGCTGGTGTTGATGGTCTTGATCGAGAGCGTGCGCTCCTGCAGCCACCAAATAACAAAAACCGCGGCCAGAACGGTGCCGAACACCAGCGCGGATTGCCAGTTCTGCCATCCGTAGGTGTCGTGCAGGTTGTCGGTGATGAGCGTGCCGAAGGTGCTCACCGCGATGATGGTCGTCCAATAGACGACCGGCACATAGCGGCGCAGCGATAGCTGCAAAATCAGCAGCGCGGCGAAGACGAAGAACATGATGGTCATCGACTTTGGTAGCCCGAGGCCCAGGGTGTCGTTGAGGGTGTCGCCTAGGGTTTCGCCGACGGTGGTCGAGAAGACCTTGATGATCCAGAAAAAGAGGGTGACTGCCGGAACTTTAACGAACAACGGCTTCAGGTCGGTTTTAGTCATGGCGCAAGTCAAACCCATCTTTCTGACAAAACTCTGTGAGAGGTGAACATAGGCTGTTGCCATGGGTCGCAAGAAAATAAACCCCCTGGATGGCGTCGCCGCCGTTCGCGCCGTGCTGCTCGGCGAGGCCGACCGCACGCCGACGAACCCGCAGTTTGCGCTGGCTGTGCGCTACCTGCTGCAGTCGCTCGCAGACCTCCGGCCGGGCAACTCGGTCGAGGTGCGTGTGCCGCCGCTCGGGGCGGTGCAGTGCGTCGAAGGCCCGAGGCACACTCGAGGAACCCCGCCGAACGTCATTGAGATGAGCCCCGAGGTTTGGTTCGACCTCGCCGCCGACCTCACCACTTGGCAGGCCGAGGTAGAGGCGGGGCGAATCTCGGCATCTGGCACGCGCGCCGACCTGGCGGAAATGTTGCCGCTCTTTCGTAGTTGAATTGCAACGTGCCTAAAAACGAAATTGTAAAAATTCGGCGAGCGCCGAAGTTCCTGCCCTTCATTCTGACCGGCAGCATCCTCGGTTTCATCGTCGCCCTGATTGTCGGCTTTACCCTGCCGGCGTCGAGTGAGTCGCGCAGTCAGGTGCAGGGCATTTTGATCGCCTATTTCACCGGTGGTGGACTCGGTTTGGGAGTAATCCTGTCGCTTATTTTTGATCGCATTTTTAGTGCTCGAACCAAGAGCGCCGAAGCGACTAAACTTGAGGGGTAGCGCCCACTTTTTAGGTGCCACAGCCCACTTCTAGAGACAGGAAACTGCCTTGCTCCGTGGCGATGGACTGCTAAATCACGACCTACT
>CANGNR010000060.1 GCA_947455385.1 Microbacteriaceae bacterium | reverse complement strand
GAATCAGGCGGTCCGAGTAGACGTGAGGGTGTGGCGAGCAGCGCTCGCCCGAGATTGCGTTGACGCCCTCGACATACTCCGAGCCGAGGTCATAGAGCACCTTGGAGACGAGACCAACGGCTTCGTTTTCTTTCACTCCGGGTCGCAGGAACTCGTACAGCTTCTCGTATGCGGCATCCACCATCGAAGCCGCCTGCGTGAGCAACCCGATTTCCTCGGATGTCTTGATGGCGCGAGCGTTCAAGAACACCTGCTGGCCGTCAACCACGGTGACGCCAGCGCGCTGCAGGGCGAAGAGGATTGGGAGTTCGACGATGTCGATTCCGAGTGGTTCATTGAGCAGACCGAACTTCTCGAGCTCGCGCTTGATCTTGGCGGCGACTTCATCCGCGATGCCTGCGTCAGGGTTGAACGCACCGCGAAGAGTCGAGATGCCGGCACGGGCACCCGATTCGAGTCGAGGCTTGACGGCTCCGTGGTGCGGGGCGTGAGGGTCGGCGTCGGCCTCGGCGGTGGTGGTGTCGAGCCACGGGTTATAGAGCTTGTGGTGTTTTGCCGCCGACCCAAAATCCCAAACGATTGGGTCGCTGTTTCTGGTCACCAGGGCGAAACGAATTGCCTTGTCAATAGCCCAGGTGCCGATGTGGGTCGACGACATGTAGCGAATGTTAGCGAAATCGAAAGCCAAGAGCGCTCCGAGATCCGACTTGACGAGCTCTGCCTTTAGGTTCGCCAGGCGATCCGTGCGCAACTTGTCGAAGTCGAGTCGCTGTTCCCAGTCAACCTGGTTGGTTCCGAAGGTTGCAGTTGTCATGATTTGCCTTTCATTACCTTTGCGATCCTGGCTAGACCAGAATCATGCCGCCGTCGATGGCCATCGTCTGGCCGGTGATGTAGTCAGAGTCGCTGCTAGCGAGAAACAGCGCGGTCGGAACAATGTCCTCGGGCGCAGCCGGCCTTCCGATGAGGATTCCCGCAGCCATCGAGTCAAAACCAGAATCGCCCTCGCCGATTTCTTCCAGATCTTTATCCAAGGTCACCCAGAGCGGTGTATCAACAACACCGGGCGAGAATGCGTTCACCGTGATTTTGTGTTCGGCGAGTGAGCGTGCTGCACCCTGAGTAATCGAGATGACGGCAGCCTTGGATGCACTGTAGGGCGTGAAACTTGCGAATCCCGTGCGGCCCGCAATCGACGCCGTGTTGACGACCTTGCCGCCGGTTCCCTGACGGATGTACTGCTTCGCAGCCTCCTGCGTGCCAACCAAAACGGCTAAGGCGTTCACCCTCATGATGGCCTCAAAATTTTGCTCGGTGACATCGAGAAACTTCATCGGCTTGTTAAAGCCTGCGTTGTTGAAGTAGCAGTCAAGCCGCCCGTACTTGGCCACACCAGCCGCAATGCCCGCCTGAACCTCTGCGCGGTTGGTGACATCCATTTTGACCGCGAGGGCTTGTCCACCCGCCGCCGTGATCTCAGTTGCAACACCCTCGGCTGCCGACAAATCTAGGTCAGCGATGACAACGTTGGCCCCTTCGGCCGCGAGCCCCTTAGAAATGCCACGTCCAATGCCAGACCCGCCACCGGTGACGACTACCGTCCGCCCATGCATTTTTGAGCCCATCATGTCCTCCTCGACATGCTCTCATTCTTGAAGATTGAGTGTGTTTAGTCTAAGTGAACACCGCCGCGTGAACAAATAAGTTTGGGTTGCGTTTTTTATGCCTATCGAGACGGCGACCGCCCCAAAACCCGCCTATTTACTGGGACCAGGGGCTGCTGCCTCCGCCGCTGGGTTCTAAATGTATCCAATCCGTTATGTCGCGCATCTCTAAACACTCTGCAGTTGGTGTTGAATGTGGGTGTAAATCTCACCCTCAAAGGAGTCCCAAATGGCATTCAGAGTTGAAGGCGTCCACCACATCGGGATCACAGTTAGAGACATGAAGGCCTCGTTCGAGTGGTATTCAAAAATGTTTGACCTAACCCCGGGGCCGGTTAATCACGGCGAGGGAGACGAACTCTCTAGAGCCGTTCAGGTTGAAGGCACAAAGCTTTCGTTTTCGATGATTGACATCGGTTCAACGCGAGTCGAATTCCTCGAGTATCACAATCCACGCGGAAAAGACTTTGAGCTGAAGAACGGCGACGTCGGAGCAACCCATATCTGCCTCCAGGTCGATGACATGGATGCGGCCTACTCGACACTCCTTGAGCGCGGTGCTGTGTTCAACGCTCCCCCGGTCACTCTTACCGATGGCGACCTGGCAGGATCTCGATGGGCTTACCTTCGCGACCCAGACGGCATCCAGCTCGAGATCTGGGCTTGGCCTAAGTAGTCGTCGCGCTGACGCTTCTAGATGGTTTTGGCATCGATAACGAAGCGATACCGCACATCCGCGTCGACAACTCGATTCCAGGCAGCGTCGATATTCGAGGGCTCGGTGGCATCGAGAAGCTCGATCGAGGCGCCGATGCCGTGGGCGGCAGCGAAGTCGAGCATCTCTTGAACCTCAACCTGACCGCCGACCTGAGAGCCACTGATTGATCGACGCTGACCCGTGACGCTGAACACATTGAAGGTTTGAGATTCGACAGGCAGACCCACAAACACTAGAGAGCCATCGAGCTTGATCATGCTGAGTAAGCCATCGACCGGGATGTCGGCGCTAGTGGTGTTGAGAATGAAGTCGAACTTCTTCGCCAGGTCCTTAAAGGTCTGCGGGTCTGCTGTTGGCCGGTAGTCGATAGCACCAAAGGCGACGGCGTCGTTCTTCTTGGCTAGCGAGTGCCCAAGCACGGTGACCTCGGCACCCATCGCAACGGCAAACTTGACGGCGAGGTGCCCAAGACCGCCCATACCCAGGATGGCGACTTTCTTGCCAGGGCCGGCGTTCCAGTGGCGAAGCGGCGAATAGACGGTGATGCCCGCGCATAGGAGCGGGGCTGTCTCTGCTAGGTTCACGCCGTCAGAAATCTTGAGCACGAAGTGCTCATCCGTGACAATCTCTTGCGAGTAGCCGCCGTATTGGACTTCGCCGTCATAGCCGTAGCCGTTGTAGGAGCCGACCGGTCCCCTCTCGCAGTAGCTCTCGAGATTGGCCTTGCAGGCGTCGCACTCGCGGCAGGAGTCGACGAATACGCCGACGCCGACCGTGTCGCCGGCCTTGAACTTGGTGACCTCCGAGCCCACCTCGATGACGTGGCCGACGATCTCATGGCCGGGCACCATCGGAAAGATGTCATTGCCCCACTCAGAGCGAGCCTGGTGAACGTCTGAATGGCAGATACCCGAGTATGCGATTGCGAGTCGCACGTCCTTGACGCCTACCGACCTACGGGGAATCTCTGCCTTGATCATCGGGGCATTGGCTTGGCTGATAACTAGTGCGCGAGAAAGTGTCATAGGTTCAGCCTAAACAGCCCGCGAAGCCAAAAACCCCTGGCAGGGTTTTTCCTGTCAGGGGTTTTTCGGTGGCTAGTGAGGGATTCGAACCCCCGAAGGCTGAGCCGGCTGATTTACAGTCAGATCCCTTTGGCCGCTTGGGTAACTAGCCGAGGCGCCCTCGTTCACCTGTATTCAGCTGAGCGAACGCGCTAGAACAGAATACCCGACTTTTGCACAGCCCGCTAACCGGGGCTGGCGCGATGGGCCCACGGCAGGTAGATTTACAGTTCCCTTACATTTATCGTGACTTTTTGCGGAGTTTTTCATGGCTGGCATCTTCGATGTTGCAAAACTTGCAGGCGTTTCAACCGCCACGGTCTCTCGCGCGCTCGCCGGCAAGGACCACGTCAGCGCCAAGGCACGGGAAAAAGTCGAGGCAGCTGCGGCCGAACTCGGATACGTGGCTTCGGCAAGCGCCTACACGATGGCAACTGGGCGAGCCCGAAACATTGGCGTGGTTCTGCCTCACGTAGATCGCTGGTTCTTTTCAACCTGTTTGCTCGGCGCTGAAAATGTTTTGATCGAACACGGCTATGACCTCACTTTTTACAATCTGGGCAGCAAACCTGAAAACCGCGACCGCATTTTCAGCGAATTCCTGCTGCGTAAGCGCGTCGATGCGGTGCTCACCATCGCGGTTCGCCTCTCGCAAGAAGAACTACGCAACCTAAACCTCATGAAAAAGCCATTCATCGGCATCGGCGGCCCAATCTCGGGAGCCCGATCGCTCGCCATGGATGACTTTGCCGCGGGCAAGCTCGCAACCGAGCACCTGATTGCCCTCGGTCACACCAAGATTGGAAACATCGGCGGCATCGGCGGATTCGACACCGAGTTCAACCAGCCGCTGCTTCGCCGCAGCGGATACGAGGCCGCCATGGACGCTGCCAACCTGGAGATCAAGAAGTCTTGGATTGCCGAAACGACATTCTCTATCGACCACGGATACCGCGTCACCAAGCAAATGCTCGGCGACCCAAGAAATGCGCCGACGGCGATCTTCTGCTCTGCCGATGAAATCGCGTTTGGCGCAATCATCGCCGCAAAAGACCTCGGCATGCGGGTGCCCGAGGATGTCTCGATCATTGGCATCGACGACCACGAAATGTCAGAGTTCTTTGGCCTGACCACGATCTCGCAGGACGTGAAGGGCCAGGGCGAAGCGGCCGCCAAGATGCTTCTCGACCTACTCAACGGCCCCGACCTCGGCGAGGCGGTAAACATCGAGAAGCGCTTCGACTGGCCAATCGAGCTGACCGTGCGTTCGAGCACCGCTCGCCCACCGGCGACACATCGATAAACTTGCCTCATGGCTGATTCATCATTCGACATCGTTAGCAAAGTAGACAAGCAAGAGGCTTCGAACGCCCTTACCCAGGCGCAAAAAGAGGTCGAGCAGCGCTACGACTTCAAAGGCGTGGACGCATCCATCGACTGGTCTGGCGACAAGATTCTTATGAAGGCCGCGAGCGAAGAGCGCGTCAAGGCCGTGTTGGATGTCTTTCAGAGCAAACTCGTCAAGCGCGGAATCTCGCTAAAGAGCCTCGATGCCGGCAAGCCGTTTGCATCGGGCAAGGAGTACCGCATCGAGGCCACCCTCAAGCAGGGCATCGAACAGGACCAGGCCAAGAAGATTTCGAAGATCATTCGCGAAGAGGGCCCAACGAGCGTCAAATCGCAGATTCAGGGTGACGAGCTTCGCGTTCAAAGCAAGAGCAGAGATGACCTTCAAGACACCATCGCGCTGTTGAAGTCTTCAGACCTCGACATCGACCTTCAGTTCGTGAACTTCCGCTAGAAGATCGCGGGGTTGCTCGCGCCTCTTAGGCGTCGAGCGTTGAAATCGGCCCGGTTGGCGGGTATGCACCCCGAGAGCTTTGCGGCAGGCGCTTGACCACGATGCTCGAAATTACACCGGCGATGAAAAACGTTGCAACCGGAAACGCAAAAGCGGCAACAAGGTTCACACTCTGCGAAATCGCCCCCATCAAATATTTCGCAAACATCACCATCAGAGCGTTGGCGAGGCTCATCCGAGACAAGGCAGCCGCAGTGCTGAGTTGTTTGATTTCTCCAGCCGCGCTGTAAAACGATGGAACCATCGAGGAGATCCCGAAACCTGCAATCGCCAAAAATGCAACGGTTGTAAACAACGCGAGCGATTGCGAAACGGGCACAAGGGCAGCGCCCGCAAAGATGCCAGTGGCCATAGCCACGCTACCCACGTAGCCACCCCACTTAGACACGGTGCTGGTGTGACGGCCGCGTGAGAGCCGACCGAGCGAGAACCGACCCACGATCATGGCAACGACAAACACCGTGTATGGCAGAGCTCCCGTGGTGGCGTCGGTGAGCAAAATTTGCTTGGAGTAAACCGTGCTCCAGTCCATCATGACCAACTCGGGCCACATGCCAGCGAACAGCCCGACAGATAGAAACCAGAGGCGTTTGGGCGACTTGAGCCAAGGCAGTTTGGCGCCTGGGCCACCGTCGCGAATGTGGCCATCCTCGCCCATTTGCAGCAAGAAGCGGTTCGCAATCTGAAACGCGACTGCGCAAATTGCAGGAATCACAAACATGTGCAACTGCAGCGGTACGAAACCGGCCAATACTCCGCTCACGGCCGCCGAGAGTGCTGCTCCCATGCTCCAAAGCCCGTGAAATCGACCGAGCAGCACCTTGCCGAGCCTGCGTTGAAAATTCACTGCTTGCGAATTGAGGGCGATATTGAAAGTACTGAAACTCAGCGACTGAAAAAAGTAAAGAATGAAAAAGACCACCGGGTTGCTGGTCCACGGAAGGCTCATGATGATCAGCGGAATTGCTATCGACGAGATTCGAAGCACGCGCTTAGCGCCATAACGATTGATCAGACGATTGGTGAAGATGAGTGGCAGCAGCGAGCCAATGCCCGAGAAACCAATGACTGCACCCCAAACGGCAAGGTCGATGTGCAACTGAGCGATGAACTCGGGGATGCGCGGTAGCGAGGTAAGGGCTGCGACTGCCTGAAAGAAAAAGGTCGTGCCCAGCGCTATCTCGACGGCTCGAGTTCGAGCCGGCGTAAGAGCTGCTTGAGTCACTAGACCCGCACGGCTTCGATCAGAATCGCCTGCTCGGGCTTGAGCACCGGCGACTTGAGACCGACAGACGCGAGCATTGCGCCGTTCACACGCACGCCGTCGAACCAACGAGGGCCTCGGATGTGCAGGTTGGCTGGGAGCCCGGCCGGGGCAACGACCTTTACCTCGTAAAGGGCGTTGGCATCTAGGCCGGTCAGGCGAATATTGGCCGGGCGAGAGTAACGCGACGGGCGCAGTTGCGCGAAGACGAAAATCGCGCGCGACTTGTCGTGCGCGGCAACTCCGTGCACCCAAGCATTCGGTTCCTGCGGCTCCTGGCGGATGGTTCGACCAGAGTGCAAGAAGGCGCGGTTGGCCTTGTAGTACGAGATCCAAGAACGAAGTTCATCCAGCTCAGCCTCGGTTGCCTGAGTGAGATCCCATTCGAGACCAGCGTGACCCCATAGCGCGGTGGCGCCGCGGAACGAAACACTCAGCGTGCGACCGGTCGAGTGCGCCTTGGTCGGGCCAACGTGGGTGCCCAAAAGCTCAGGCGCAATCACGATCGAGGTGTAGCGCTGAATGCTCTGACG
>CANGNR010000059.1 GCA_947455385.1 Microbacteriaceae bacterium | reverse complement strand
TCACGCTGCGCCTGGTATGCGGCGCGCAGGCCTTCATCCGTGACATCAAAGGAGTAGGCGTCTTTCATGACGAACTCGCGACCTCGAAGCAGACCGGCGCGAGGTCGGGCCTCGTCACGGTACTTGTTCTGAATCTGATAGAGCGCCAGAGGTAGGTCTTTGTAAGACGAATAGAGGTCTTTGACCAGCAGGGTGAACATCTCTTCGTGCGTTGGCGCTAGGAGGTAATCGGCCTTCTTGCGGTCTTGAAGGCGAAACAGGTTGTCGCCATATTCGGTCCATCGACCGGTGGCCTCGAATGGCTCACGAGGCAGCAGAGCCGGAAAGAACACCTCTTGTGCGCCGGCGTTGGCCATCTCTTCGCGAACGACCTTCTCGATCTTCGCCTTCACTGCGAGGCCAAGCGGCAGCCAGGTGTAGACACCGGGGGCGGCGCGGCGAATATAGCCGGCGCGCAGCAGCAACTTGTGGCTTTGAACCTCGGCCTCGGCCGGGTCTTCGCGCAAGGTGCGCAAGAACAGTGATGAAAGACGGATAGGCATAACGGCTATGTTACCCGCCGAGCGCTAATCCTTTTGTGCGACTACTACCTGAGGGATGCCGACGAGGGCAGGGTCCATGGTGGCCGCGATGCGGTTTGCCTCTTCGATTAGGGTCGCCACGATCTGGTCTTCGGGCACTGTCTTGATGACCTCGCCCTTGACGAAGATCTGGCCCTTGCCGTTGCCCGATGCCACACCGAGGTCGGCCTCGCGAGCCTCGCCGGGACCATTCACGACGCACCCCATAACGGCCACTCGAAGCGGCACGGTCATCTTTTCGAGACCGCTGGTCACGTCGTTGGCAAGCTTGTAAACGTCAACCTGGGCGCGGCCGCACGATGGGCAAGAGACAATCTCGAGCTTGCGCGGGCGCAGGTTGAGCGACTCGAGAATCTGCGAGCCAACCTTGATCTCTTCGACGGGTGGCGCCGAGAGCGAAACACGGATGGTGTCGCCTATGCCCTTGCTGAGCAGTGCGCCAAACGCAACAGATGACTTGATGGTGCCCTGAAACGCTGGGCCCGCCTCGGTGACGCCCAGGTGCAGCGGCCAGTCGCCGCGCTCGGCTAGCAGTTCGTAGGCGCGAACCATGACCACGGGGTCGTTGTGCTTGACCGAGATCTTGAAGTCGTGAAAGTCGTGCTCCTCGAAGAGGCTGGCCTCCCAGACCGCCGACTCAACCAGAGCCTCGGGGGTTGCCTTGCCGTACTTTTGCAGCAGTCGAGGGTCTAGCGAACCCGCGTTCACGCCGATGCGAATCGAGACGCCAGCATCCTTGGCTGCCTTGGCGATAGCGCCGACCTGGTCGTCAAACTGACGAATGTTGCCAGGGTTGACTCGAACGGCACCGCAACCGGCATCGATCGCCTGAAATACGTACTTGGGCTGAAAGTGAATGTCGGCGATGACCGGAATCTGCGACTTGCGCGCAATGAGGTGCAGGCGGTCGGCGTCATCCTGGCTTGGCACAGCCACGCGAACGATGTCACAGCCCGATGCGGTTAGCTCGGCAATCTGCTGAAGGGTTTCGTTGACGTCGGTGGTCTTCGTGGTGCACATGGACTGCACCGAGATTGGCGCGTCTCCGCCCACTGCGACCTTGCCAACCATGATCTGCCTGGTCTTGCGACGAGGAGCCAAAACTGGTGGTGGGGTCTTCGGAAGACCGAGGTTTACTGCAGGCAAGTCTGCTCCCGATTTAGTTTCGAATGTGCCTTAAGCATAAGCGTCTAGCGCATCGACACGGGGCTGGCGAAGTCGGCCACGATCACGATGAGCCCCATCAGGAACAGCGCCAAAAAGACCGCCTGGCTCAGCGGGGCGAGTCGGGCGGTGTCGACCGGGCCCGGCCACGGCTTCTTGCGCAACCTGAAGATTGCACGTTTGACAGCCTCGTAGGCAACCGACGCAATGTGCCCACCGTCGAGCGGCAACAGCGGCACGAGGTTGAAAGTGAACAGCGCCACGTTTAGCGAACCAAGCAAGAACAGGCTGCTCGCCAGCTTGTCGAGCAGGTCTGCGTTGGGAGCGCTCGCCGCCTGGCCAGCCATCTGGCCGATGCCGACGATCGACACGGGCGAGTCGGCTGCCCTGCCATGGCCATCGACAAGGCCGACGATTAGCGAACCCATCTGCGTTGGAAGTTGCGCAATCATCGAGGCCGTAGACGTCACCGTTTGGCCCGTGATCTCGAACGCGGTCGAGATCGGCTGCTGCTGACGCGCCACCGAAAACTCGATGCCGATGATCGGCCGGGCCTGCGTTATTGGATTGCCCTTGCTGTCGACAGCCTGCTTGCCAGTGGCGCGGTCGTAGACCGGCATCGAAACCAGGCTCGGAGTCACGTTTAGCATGCGATTTTGACCGTTTGCCGACGCGATAGTCAGGGCGTGTGGCTTGATTCCGCCGGCCGTGATGGCTGCTCGAACAGCGTCTGCGCTTGGAGTGCGCTCGCCATCTACCGACAGGATTAGGTCGCCCGCCCGAAGGCCAGCCGCAGCCGCCGGAGTTTTTGCGTCTTGCGTGGTGCACGAGACCGAAGGGTTTTGCATCTGGCTCACGCACGGCACAACGACCTGAACACCATTGGTCTCTTGCCAAGTGCCGATTCCGCTAAAGGCAACGCCGAAGAAAATCACCGCCAGAACCAGGTTCATGAACGGCCCTCCAAACATCACGGTGACGCGCTTCAACATCGGCAGCCTATAGAACATGCGAGCCTGGTCGCCATCCTGGATGAATTCGGAGTGCGCCTCGCGGGCCTGCCTGATGATAGAGCCGAAGCGGCGCTTGCTGTCGTCGACGCTGCCGGCGTTGGGCGGATACATGCCGATCATGGTGATGAAGCCGCCGAGGGGAATCAGGTTGAACGAATACTCGGTCTCACCGATGGTCTTTTTGAAGAGTTTTGGGCCGAAGCCAATCGCGTAGCGCGGCACCAGAACGCCAAAGCGCTTGGCGGGAATCATGTGCCCAAACTCGTGCAAGCCAATCGAGACCATGATGCCGAGCAGCAAGAAGACGACGCCGCCGATGTACCAGAGAGTCTCGTTCATGCGCTAAACCTAACCCCTGCCGCTGACAAAGTGCTGATGACTAGCAAGCGGTCGCGATGGTGGCGTCGGCGCGATTGCGGGCCCAAACCTCGGCCGCCAAAACGGCTTCGAGGCTGAGCTCTGCCTCTGGCTCATGCGCGTCGACAACTCGCTCGACGAGCTCGACAATCTGGTCGAAGCGCAGGATTCCGGAGTGAAATGCTTCGACTGCCTGCTCGTTGGCAGCGTTGTAAACCGCCGGGTAGGTCTTGCCGGCACTCGCGACCCTGCGGGCGAGGGCAACCGCGCCAAAGACGCTCTCGTCGAGCGGCTCGAAGGTCCAGGAGTGCGACTTTGTCCAGTCGACAGCGCTCGCGGCACCCGGCACGCGGTCTGGCCAAGAGATGCCCAGAGCGATCGGGAGCCGCATGTCTGGTGGCGAACACTGGGCCATCGTCGAGCCATCGACGAACTCGACCATCGAGTGCACAACCGACTGCGGGTGCACGGTGACCTCGATGCGCTCGAGTGGAATGTCAAAGAGCAGGTGGGCCTCAATCAGCTCGAGCCCCTTGTTGACGAGCGTCGCCGAGTTTGTGGTGACGACCTTGCCCATGACCCAGGTGGGGTGCGCGAGGGCCTGCGCCGGCGTGACCGCCTCGAGTTGCTCGCGGCTCCAGCCCCTAAACGGGCCGCCCGATGCGGTGAGAATCAGTTTCTTAACCTCGGATGCGCTGCCGGCAAGCAGACACTGCGCGAGGGCCGAGTGTTCGGAATCGACCGGCACGATCTGGCCGGGTCGGGCCAACTGTGTGACGAGGCGACCGCCGACGATGAGCGACTCCTTGTTGGCCAAGGCCAGAGTCTTGCCTGACTTGAGCGTCGCAAGCGTCGGCGCGAGGCCAATCGAGCCGGTGATGCCGTTGAGAACGACGTCTGCGTCGAGGCGCTCAACTAACTCGGTTGCCGCCTCGGCTCCAAGCACCGCGTTAGCGTCATCCACGTTGAAAGTGCGAGCCTGCTCGGCCAGAAGCTCGGCGTTTGTGCCGGCGGCCAGACCAACCACCTCGAACTTGTCGCGGTTGACGGCAATGACCTCGAGGCCCTGTGTTCCGATCGATCCGGTGGACCCAAGAATGATGACTCGACGCATTCCTCAATCTTGCCACCTGCGGCACGAGGCTCGAATATCGCTGCGAGCCGAGCCCTGACTTACCCCGAGATTTTCGGGGCTTAGGATGGACTTATGAGCGAAACTTCGGTTGCGCAAGAGCGCAAAATTGTCACTTCGATTCCCGGCCCTAAGTCTCAAGAACTACACGCACACCGACTAAAAGAAGTTTCGGCTGGCGTGGGTGCCGCACTCCCCGTTTACATCGACCACGCACACGGTGCGATTCTCGTTGACGTCGACGGCAACCAGTTCATCGACCTGGGCTCCGGCATCGGCGTTGTGACGATCGGTCACACCAACGACGGCGTGGTTGCCGCCGTTCAGGAGCAGGTCGCAAAGCTCACCCACACGCTCTTCACGGTGACCCCGTACACCCCGTATGTAGAGGTCTGCGAGCTTCTCAACAAGTACACCCCTGGCAACTTCGCCAAGAAGTCGGCGCTCTTCAACTCTGGCGCCGAGGCCGTAGAAAACGCCGTCAAGTTTGCCCGCAAGTACACCGGTCGCGGAGAGATCGCGGTCTTTGACCACGCCTACCACGGCCGCACCAACCTCACCATGGCCATGAACTTCAAGGCCATGCCATACAACTCCGGTTTCGGTCCGTTCGCCCCCGGCGTGCACCACGTGCCAATGTCATACCCATTCCGTGACCCAGCCGGGATGACCGGCGCAGAGGCAGCTCGCCGCGCAATCACCTACATGGAGAAGCGTGTCGGTGCAGCGAACCTCGCCGCCATCGTCATCGAGCCGATTCAGGGCGAGGGTGGCTTCATCGCGCCAGCCCCAGGCTTCTTGAAGGCCCTGCAAGACTTCGCTCACGCAAATGGCATCGTAATGATTGCCGACGAGGTGCAGAGCGGCATCGCCCGCACCGGCCAGTGGTTTGCCAGCCATTACGAGGATGGCTTCGAGCCAGACCTCATCACCATCGCGAAGGGTGTCGCGGGCGGCATGCCGATCTCGGCTGTCACCGGTCGCGCCGAAATCATGGACTCGTCGCACCCCGGCGGAATCGGCGGCACCTACGGTGGAAACCCCGTGGCAGCCGCAGCGGCCGTCTCGGTGCTTCGCCAGATCGAGGCCGGCGGCCCACTCGAGCGCGCAATGGCCATCGAGGCAATCTTGCTGCCTCGCCTCGAGGCAATGCAGGCCAAGTACGACATCATCGGTGACGTTCGTGGCCGCGGTGCGATGATCGCCATCGAGTTTGTCGAGTCGGGCACGTTGAACCCAAACTCGGCGGCCAGCGACGCTCTCATCAAGCACTGCCACCAGAACGGTGTCTTGGTGCTCAACGCCGGAACCTACGCAAACGTGATTCGTTTCTTGCCACCGCTGGCGATCACCGATGCCCAGCTCAACGACGCGCTAGACGTGCTCGAAGCGGGGCTCGCCAAGCTCTAAACGCTCCAAAACTCTTGCAGAATCAAAGGTGATTCGAATGACCGCATACGCTGACCGCGCGAAACTTGCGAGGCTTCACCAGATCGAAGTCGAGCGCTTCGTAGCAACGCATCCAACATCGGCAAGGCTGCACCAAGAGGCCAAGGCATCGATGATGGGTGGCGTGCCAATGTCGTGGATGGCCAAGTGGCCAGGGCCATTCCCCGTTTACGTCAACGAGGCCAAGGGCGGCCACTTCACCGACGTCGATGGCCACGACTACGTCGATTTTTGTCTCGGCGACACCGGCGCAATGGTCGGCCACTCCCCCGATGCGGCCGTCGAGGCAATCACCAGGCAGCTAAAAAAGGGTCTCACCTTCATGTTGCCAACCGAGGATGCGGCTGCGGCGGCATCCATGTTGGCCGAGCGCTTCGGAGTGCCCCAGTGGCAGTTCACGGTAAGTGCCACCGACGCTAACCGGCACATCCTGAGGTACGCCCGCCTGGTCACCGGCCGCCCAAAGATCGTCGTGCACGATTACTGCTACCACGGCACCGTTGACGAGACCTTTGCCAACCTCGACGACAACGGCAACACCGTTTCGCGCCAGCACAATATTGGTCCGCAGGTCGACCCGGCCGAGACCACCATCGTGATTCCGTTTAACGACCTGGATGCCGCCGAGCGCGCCTTCGCCACTGGGCAGGTTGCTGCCGCGCTGATCGAGCCCGCGATGACCAACATCGGCATCGTGCTGCCAGAGGCGGGCTACCTCGAGGGCATGCGAGAAATAGCCACAAAGTATGGCGTGATTCTGATTCACGACGAGACGCACACCCTCTCTGAGGGCATCGGCGGCATGACCCGCAGGCGCGAGCTTAACCCCGACGCTGTGGTGCTCGGCAAGACCATCGGAGCCGGCATTCCGAGCGGCGCCTTCGGCATGAGCGCCGAGCTGACCCGCCGAGTTCAAGACTCGCTGCACCTCGAGCACATCGACGTCGGCGGAGTCGGCGGCACACTCGCAGGCAACGCACTTTCGATGGCCGCCATCCGCGCGACTCTCGAGCACGTGCTCACCGAAGACAACTTTGAGCGCATGGAGAACCTGTGCACCACCTGGACGGTTGCGGTGGAGTCGTGCGTCTTTGAGCACTCGGCACCGTGGCAGGTATCGCAGCTTGGTTGCCGCGCCGAATATTCGTTTAGGGCCACCGCCCCGGCCAACGGGCGCGAGGCGGCCGAGGCAGACGACTTCGAGCTTCAGCAGTTCTTGCACCTGCACGCCCTGAATCGCGGCATCCTGCTGACGCCCTTTCACAATATGGTTTTGATTTCACCGGCGCACACCGAGTCTGACCTAGACCGCCACGCGCTGCACTTTCACGAGGCGCTCGAGGCACTTTTCGAGTAGGCGTAGTGGCGCTGGCGAAAGCCCGAGCTACTTGAGCAGGCGGCGGCGCTTGACCTCGCCGCGAATCTGGGTGGCCAAAACAATCAGGATGGCCAGCAAGAACACCGCGGAGGCAATCACGTTGGCCTCTGCC
>CANGNR010000058.1 GCA_947455385.1 Microbacteriaceae bacterium | reverse complement strand
AGATCGGCCTTCAGTAGTTCGATGCGAGCGAGTGCCGAGCCGTATGCCTCGTCGAGGTCGATTCCATCGGTGACGAAGATGTTTGCCACCAGCATGACGCTGCTGGTTAGGTGGTCGACCACGACCAGGTCTTCGAACATCACCAGGTGAAGCAGTGGCGAGGCGAAGTCGCGCGCAGGCACTGCCGGCAGGTTCTCGATCTCGCGAATGAGGTCCCAGGCCATCACGCCAACCAGGCCGCTGGTGAGCGGTGGAAGGTCGCCGAGCGGGGCCGAGGTCCACGCCTCTTGAACTTGGCGCAGAGCACCAAGGGCCGAGCTTGTGTCAAGCGTTGCGCCGTCCGGCAGTGCGCTGGCGCCGCTGTCCGACTTCCACGAAACCTTGCCGTCGCTCGCCTGGCTGAGTGCGCCGCGGTTGTTGACGCCGATAAACGAGTAGCGCGCCCAGACGCCCTGTTCGGCAGACTCGAGCAGAAATACTCCGGGCTTTTTGCCAG
Source organism: Microbacteriaceae bacterium (assembly GCA_947455385.1). Taxonomy (GTDB): domain Bacteria; phylum Actinomycetota; class Actinomycetes; order Actinomycetales; family Microbacteriaceae; genus Rhodoluna. The sequence goes on along the minus strand of CANGNR010000058.1, from coordinate 6,695 downwards.
CGAGTTTCTCAAAGATCGAAACCGGGGTCTCAGAACCCGCAAATAGGGTCTCGATAACAGGAATGACCCGGTGCTTCGCGGACAGTTCACGAACCTGCTCGATGCCAAACTTACTCATCTTCGGCCACCAGAATCTGGTGCGAGTCGAAGCACGACTCGGTTCCGTTGTGGCAGGCAGGGCCATCTTCGTTGACGAGAATCAGCAGGGCGTCGCCGTCGCAGTCGCCCTCGATCGAGACGACCTTCTGCGTGTTGCCCGAGGTTGCGCCCTTGTGCCACAGTTCCTGACGACTGCGCGACCAAAACACGGTCTCGCCCTTCTCCAGTGTGAGGGCGAGCGATTCTGCGTTCATCCAGGCCAGCATCAGTACGCGCTTGGTCGACGCGCTCTGCACGATGGCGGCCACGAGGCCATCCGCGTTGAATGAAAGACCGAAGTCGGTTATCGAACTCATACCAGCCTCACCTCATAGCCAGAGTCTGCGAGGGCCTGCTTGGCCTCGCCAATGGTGACCGAGCCCTCGTGAAAAATCGAGGCAGCAAGGATGGCGTCAGCGCCAGCCCTCGCCGCAACCGGAAAGTCTGCGGCCTTGCCTGCGCCGCCGGATGCGATCACGGGCACCTTGCTGATTTCTCGAACTGCTCGGAGCATCTCGGCATCGAAACCGGCGCGAGTGCCATCGGCGTCGATGCTGTTGACCAGCAACTCCCCAGCGCCGAGCTCTTGCACGCGGGCGATCCACTCGAGTGCGTCGAGTTCGGTCTCGTTTCGCCCGCCGTGGGTGGTCACCACGAATCCCGACGATGTCTTGGGGCTGCGCTTGAGGTCGAGCGAAATCACCAGCACCTGGCTGCCGAATCGCTGAGCGATTTCGCTGAGCAGCTGAGGGTTCGTGATGCCGGCAGAACCGACCGAGATCTTGTCTGCCCCAGAAGAGAGCAGGCGTGCGACATCGTCAATCTCGCGGATGCCGCCACCGACGGTCAGCGGAATGAAGACCTGTTCGGCGGTCTGGCGAACCAGGTCATACATGGTCGAACGGTTCTCAACCGTCGCGTGCACGTCTAGAAAGGTCAGTTCGTCGGCGCCATCCTGGTAATAGCGGGCGGCCAGTTCGATTGGGTCGCCGGCATCGCGCAGATTCAAAAAGTTCACGCCCTTGACGACGCGGCCATCGGCAACGTCAAGGCATGGAATCACACGGATGGGCAGCGACATGAAACTAGATTCTCGCGGCGTGAATCGCGCTCACCAAAATGGCTCGAGCGCCGAGCGCATAGAGCGCATCCATCTTTTGGTTGGTCTCGTTGTTCTTGACCAGCGCGCGAACGGCAACCCAGTCGGCATCGCGAAGCGGCGAAATGGTCGGCGACTCGATTCCGGGGGTGATTGCCGCGGCCTGTTCAACGACCTCGACCGGGCAGTCGTAGTCAAAAATCACGTATTCGCGGGCCACGATGACGCCGTTGAGGCGACGCAGCAGCGACTCGGCAAGAGCCGACTTGCCGGGGCCTGCGACCAGGTGCGCAGACGAATCCAGGATGACCGGGCCAAAGATTTCGAGTCCTGCCTGACGCAGGGTGTTGCCGGTCGAGACCACGTCGGCAACCACGTCGGCCACGCCGAGCTTGATCGCGCTCTCAACCGCGCCGTCGAGCTGAACCAGGGTCACCGAGATGCCCTCGCGCTTGAGAAAGTCTTCGACGAGGTTCGAGTATGCGGTGGCGACTCTGAGCCCGGCGATTTCGCTCAGGTTCTTGAACTTGCCAACCGGGCCGGCAAACCTAAAGGTCGAGCCGCCAAAGCGAAGGTCGGCAACCGATTCGGCCTTTGAGCGGCTGTCGAGCAGCAGGTCTAGCCCGGTCAGGCCGACATCCAGCGACCCAGAACCGACATAGGTGGCGATGTCGCGTGGGCGCAGGTAGAAGAATTCGATGTCGTTTTCTACGTCGACGACGTGCAGGTCTTTGGTGTCTCGTCTAACCGCATAGCCAGCCTCTTTGAGCATGACGATGGCGGTCTCAGAAAGAATGCCCTTATTTGGGACGGCAACTCTCAGCAATTGGTTCTCTTTTCTAAAGTTCGTTTTCAAGGTCGGCCAGGGTGATTCCCTGAATGGTCATGAGAACCTGCAGATGGTAAATCAGCTGCGAAATCTCTTCGACCGTGCGTTGCTTGCCCTCGTATTCGGCAGCCATCCATACTTCGGCTGCCTCCTCGACGATCTTCTTGCCGACGGAGTGAACTCCAGCGTCTAGCCACTTCACGGTCTCAGACCCAGCCGGGCGCGACGCGGCGCGCTCACCAATCTCAGCGAATAGTTGCTCGAACGACTTCATACGACAAGGTTACCCGCTGAATCGGGGCTAGTTGTGCGAATGGCCTCGTTCTGCGGCCTGTCTTAGGGCCTCAATTTGTGCCGCTCGGTCGGGGCTCTTGAAGACGGCGCTGCCGGCCACGAAGGTGTCTGCGCCAAGGGCAGAGACGCGCTCGATGTTGGACTGGTCGATGCCGCCGTCAACCTGCAACCAGACTGCGAGTTTTTCGGAGTCGATTCGACGCCTCGCGGCTGCAACCTTGGGCAGGGTGTCTTCGATTAGCTTTTGACCACCAAAGCCAGGTTCGACGGTCATCACGAGCAACTGATCGAACTCGCTAAGCATCTCTAGGTATGGCTCAATCGCGGTTCCGGGCTTTACGGCGATTCCCGCACGGGCACCTGCCGCCCGAATACGGCGGGCCAGCGAAACCGGCTGATCCGTGGATTCTGCGTGAAAGGTCACCGAATAGGCGCCGATTTCGGCATAACCAATGGCCCAGCGATCGGTGTCGCTGATCATCAGGTGAACATCGAGCGGTTTTGGCGTGTACTGCTGCATGCGAGCGACCACCGGCAGCCCGAAGGTCAGGTTTGGCACGAAGTGGTTGTCCATGACATCCACGTGAACCAGGTCTGCCGAGGCGATGCTCTCGAACTCGGTTTGAAAGTTGCCGGAGTCGGCAGAAAGAATGCTCGGATTGATGCGCACGCTCATGTGGCTAGCCTAGTCGCGCTTGGTTTCTAGTTCGCCTGCCGGCCGCTTGCGCAGCAGGGCAATGAACATGGCGTCGGTGCCGTGAATCTGCGGCCAAAGCTGCACTGTGCGGCGGCCTCGGTTGAGTTCCAGGGCCGGGTTCAGCTCTGCGAGCAGGGCGTTCGCGTCGAGAACCTCGAGGTCTTCGCCCCATGCCTTTTGGGCCTGAACCACGATGCCGTTTGTCTCGGCCTGATGCGGCGAGCAGGTCACGTAAGCCACGACTCCCCCAGGCTTCAGGGCAGTCCAAGCGCTGTCAAGCAGTTGCCACTGCAACTTATTCAGCTCGGCGAGGTCTGCGCTCGACTTAGTCCAGCGAGACTCTGGTCGGCGGCGCAGCGAACCGAGCCCGGTGCACGGCGCATCTACCAGGATTCGGTCGTAGGTCGCCGGGTGGTTCTTGCCGAACTCACGTCCGTCGTTGTTGGTCACGCGCACGTTTGGGTTGATCGGCTTGATGGCCTGGCGCACGAGTCCCGCACGATGCTCGAGCACCTCGTTGGCGGTCAGGTCGGCTCCGGTTTGCGCGGCAACCGCGGCAAGCAGCGCGGCCTTTCCGCCTGGGCCGGCACACAGGTCGAGCCAACGCTCTCCCTCGGCTACCGGCGCCGCGTTGACGAACAGGATGCCCGCCAGCTGTGATCCCTGGTCTTGAACCCTGAGTCGACCGGCCACGATGCCAGGCAACCTCGCGGGGTCGCCGCTGTTGAGCGAGAAGCCGATCGGGCTCGCGCCGCCAGGAACCAGTTCTTCAGTGTCTTCTGGTCGGGCGAATCCCGGCAAAGCAACGATGTTGACGTTGGTCGGCTCGTTGTCTGCCTCGAGCAGGGCCTCGAGTTGCTCAGCGCGCCCGTCGACTCGCAGCGCGTGGTCGAAGGCTCGGATGATCCATTCGGGATGCGAGTGCTCGATCGAAAGTAGCTCGACCTTGTCGGTCACGCCGACCAGCAGCTCATCGAGCCACTCCTCGCGAGTCTTCTCGCTGACCCTTCGCAAGACTCCGTTGATGAATCCAACGGCACTCTGGTGAAGAACTCGCTTCGCCAGATCGACCGTTTCGCTCAGTGCTGCGTGCGATGGCACGCGCATGCCCAGCAGTTGGTGGGCGCCGAGTCTAAGCAGGCACAAGGCGGGGGCATCGATCTCGGTGCTAGAGCGGTTTGCCGCGATGGCGATGATTCGGTCATAAAAGCCCTGCCAGCGCAGGGTGCCGAACGACATCTCCTGGGCGAACGCGGCGTCGCGCTGCTCGAGGTGCGCCTTGTTGAGCAGCCTGGGCAGCAGCAGATTCGCATACGCAGCGTCTTGCGCTACCGAGAGCAGCAGCGCGTACGCAACCTCTCGAGCGTTGCGTGGTTGCAGTTGGCTCATTCGAATCGCACCTCTCGGCCGGCGATACCGCGAGCCCAATCGCTAGCTGGCATCGGCTTTTTGCCGGCCGGTTGAATCTCACGGAGTTCTAGTAGCGTGGCCGAGCCGCAGTGCACGAGTGCCCCTGACTTGGTGATTGAGACCGACCCAAGTTCTGCTGGCGCTTCATCCGAAGTTGCTGACTCCGAAAGCGACGCCCAGTCGGTTGCTCCAAGCGCCCTAGCCGCGAGTACCTTCACCTGGTCTGCGCCAAGAGTCGTCCAAGCGCCAGGCTCTGGGTTGTAGGCGTTGATTCCGTTTTCGATGTCGATGGCTGGGCGCGACCAATCAATTCGCGCGACGGCTCTCGACAACTTGCCGCAGTGGGTTGCACCCTGGGCCTGTGGGCGCTCGGTGGCGAGGCCTGCCTGAATCAGCGGCAGCTGTTCAAGCAGCAGGGTGATTCCGAGTTCTGTTAGCCTCGCGAGCAGCTCGCCGGCGTTCTCGTGTGGATTAATAAGCGTTTCGACAGTGCCGACGATGCCGCCGGTATCCATGCCCTCGTCTAATCGAAACAGCGATACTCCGGTCTCGCGATCGCCAGCGGCAAGCGCAGCCTGAACCGGCGACGCCCCGCGCCACTTTGGCAGCAAGCTGTAGTGCAGGTTGAACCAACCCGATGAAAGTGCGTCTAGGGCCGAGCGCTTGAGAAGAGCGCCGTAGGCGACTACGACCCCGATCGAGCATCCGTGTTTGGCAATTTCTGCGATCGCGCTCTCGTCGATTCGATTGGCCTTAATTACTGGGATGCCGAATCTCGCTGCGACCTCTGCGACCGGCGAAGCCGTGAGCACCTGCTTGCGACCGACTGGGGCATCCTCGCGACTTATAACGACGCCAACTTCGAAGCCGCCTGCGACGAGCGCCTCGAGGGTGCGCGCAGCGTTAGCGGGCGTGCCCGCGAAGGCAATTCTGGGATTCAAAGTCATCGTTGCCTAGATTACTTCGCCGTCGTCCATCTTTACGGTTAGGGCACGGGAGGCTCGACCAGGACGCCCGCCGCGGCCCGCACCGGCGGCAAGTTTGAGCTGCAGCGCCATAACCGCCTTGGCGACCTCTGGGCCTGCCGAGTATCCATAGCGGCCAAGGAGGCGCAACTGCGGTTCGGTCGACCCTGCAGCGCGGACGCTGGTCTTGCCAAGCAGGGTTAGGCCTGGCATTTCTGCTAGCTCTGCCTCGGCCTTGGCGACGACCTCGGTGGTTCCTGTTGCTGAGAGTAGGCGTTCGGCCGGTGGAAAACCGAGTTCCCTGCGCTCCGCGACGATACGTTCGGCTATTTGTTCTTGGTTCCATAGCGCCAGCCACTGGCCCAACTCTCCCCCGAGCCCAACCGCAACGGCCCTGCCCGAACTTGCGAGTTTTGCAATCGCGTTCGACCAGTTTCGGACTGCATCCTCGCTGGCCCTCAGAGTGTCTTTGCCAAGAGTTTGTGCGCAGTCGAGCAGCACCACGGTCGCGTAACCACCCAGGATGTCTGGTTCGGCGCCCGGCGTTGCGACGACAATCTTTCGGCCGGCAGCCAGGGTTTCGGTCTTGGTTTCGTGGGTCGATTCGATCAGTTGCACTCCCGGGAACATCCTGCCCAGCTCGGCAATGGTTCGCGTGCTGCCCGGGCGGCCGAAGCGCAGTTCACTCGAGCCGCAACTCCTGCACCTAAAGCCGAGGTTGATGGCGTTGCACCAGCGACAGGCGGGCTGCTGCTTCTGATTGAGCCAGAGCGGCCCGTTGCACTGGTGGCAGTTGGCTCGCTCCGAGCAAGCGGCGCAGAACGCCGAGGTCGAGTGCCCCTTGGCCGCTACCTGTATCAATGCGGCGCCGTCGCCGGTTGCCTCACGGATGAGTTTGATGGCAAGCGAGTCGACTCGCAGTTCGCCGTCACTCACGGCCAGTTTGGGCTTCGCGAAGTCGCGCTTAACCGCCTCAAAGTATCCAATCTCGATGAGTCTTTGCGCCTCGGCGCTGATTGAGTGTGCCAGCAAAACCAGACGGCATTCGGTGTGGCTTTGGCGAATCAGGGCTATCTCTCGGGCGTGCGCGTATGGTGACCCCTGGTCTTGCAGGCTCCGGTCGCCGTCATCCCAGATGACGATCGCCCCGAGGTTCTTGACCGGCGCAAAAACGGCCGACCGAGAACCCAAAACGATGCTGGTGGGTTGCGAAAGGGCCGACAAAAAGGCCGAGTACTTTGCCGACTTTGTCTGGTCGGCGGT
>CANGNR010000057.1 GCA_947455385.1 Microbacteriaceae bacterium | reverse complement strand
CGAGGGTGCGCACCACACTGGCCCCAGCGTCGAGCAGATACTGCTCGAGCGCAGCCAGCTGGGTGCTCTTGCCAACACCGTCGATTCCCTCGAAGGTGATGAACAGGCCTTTGGTCTCGCTCACGCTACTTCTTTCGGGTGGTTCCACGCTTGACGGTGCGGGCCGGGGCAGCAGCCTTGCGGCCTCCTCGGCCAACCTTTGGCGCAGCCTCGCCTGGCTTCAACCCGAGCTTTTCGCGACGAATTGCCAGGAGTTCGAATGCCTCTTCAGAACTCAGGTCGTCGATTGTCTGGCCCTTTGGAATCGTGGCGTTGATCACCGAGTCGGTGACGTACGAACCAAACTGGCCCGACTTTGCCACCACTGGCAGCTCGCTGGCCGGGTCGACGCCGAACTCCTTGAGCGGGGTTGCGGCGGTCTTGCGGGCGCCATACTTTGGCAGCGCATAAAGTGCCACGGCCTCATCTAGCGTGATGGTCAGAATCTGTTCTTCGCTCTCGAGCGAACGCGAGTCGGTTCCCTTGCGCAGGTAAGGGCCGAACTTGCCGTTTTGCGCGGTGATCTCTTTGCCGGTCTCTGGGTCGATGCCCACGGTGCGAGGCAGAGAGAGCAGCTTGAGCGCGTCGTCGAGGGTTATCTCGAGCGCGTTCATGGTCTTGAACAGCGAGCCGGTCTTTGGCTTGTCGACGGCCGGGTCGTTGAGAATCACGTATGGGCCGTAGCGGCCATCCTTGAGCACAACATCGAAGCCAGTTGCTGGGTCGACGCCCAAGACCTTTTCGGTGAGAACCGGAGCATCGATTAGCTCGCGGGCCTTCTCGGCGCTGAGTTCATCGGGCGCCATGCCCTCTGGAATGTTGATAATTCTGCGGCCGTTTTCGTCGGCCCCGTCTTTGCCAGCCTCGCCATAGATCTCGAGGTATGGGCCGTATTGCCCAGTGCGCAGGGTGATTTCGTCGTCGATGGCAAACGAGTTGATCTGCTTGTTGTCTTGATCAAGGATGTGCTCGGCGGTCCAACGCAGCCCCGAGCCGTCGGTCGAACCGTCGGCGGCCTGCTGCTTGACCTTTTCGCTGCCAAAGTAGAACTCGGTGAGCCACTCGGTGCGGTCGAGCTCGCCGTCGGCGATGCGGTCGAGGTCTTCTTCCATCTGCGCGGTGAACTCGTAGTCGATCAGGTTGCCAAAGTTCTGCTCGAGAAAGCGCACAACGGTGAACGCGATCCACTCGGGCACCAGTGCCTGCCCGCGCTTGGTCACGAATCCCTTGCCGATGATGTTCGACATGATGTTGGCATACGTGGATGGACGGCCGATGCCGTCTTCTTCAAGCGCCTTGACGAGCGATGCCTCGGTATAGCGGGGTGGCGGCGAGGTGCGGTGGTCCTTTGCGGCTACCTCGACGACGCTCAACTTCTGGCCGACCGTGAGGTCTGGCAGCTTGGATTCGCGCTCCTCTTCATCCTGGTTGCGAACCTCGTCGTGGCCCTCTTCGTATGCGGCCAAGAAGCCCTTGAACGTGACGACGGTTCCGGATGCCGAGAACTCGAGGGTCTTGCCGCCGACGAGCGGGCCGACGGCAATCTTGGCGGTGGTGGTCGAGACGCGCGCGTCGGCCATCTGCGATGCCACGGTGCGCTTCCAGATCAGGTCATAAAGGTCGAGTGCCCTGCCTGTCAGGATGCCGCTGAGGTCGCTTGGGGTCTTGAAAACCTCCCCGGATGGACGGATTGCCTCGTGCGCCTCTTGGGCGTTCTTCGACTTGCCGGTGTAGATGCGAGGCTTGTCGGCGACTGAGTCAGCGCCGAACATCTGCCCTGCCTGGCTGCGAGCGGCGTTGATGGCCTGGCTGCTCAGCGTTGGCGAGTCGGTTCGCATATAGGTAATGTGACCGTCTTGGTAGAGGCTTTGCGCAAGGTCCATGGTCTGCTTTGCCGACAGGCGAAGCTTGCGCGATGCCTCTTGCTGCAGGGTCGAGGTCGTAAACGGCGCTGCCGGACGGCGTGTGCTTGGCTTCGATTCGACCGAGCTGACCGAAATCGGGGTGCTCGAGTCGTTCATCGCCGCGGCCAGTTGTTGCGCCTCGTCTTGGCCAAGCAACAGGTAATCGCCCGTTAGCTTGCCGTTGTCGTCAAACGAGTCACCGTTGGCGATGCGCTTGCCAGAGACCAGGGTCAGCTTGGCCTCGAAGTCTGGCTCGCTGGCGACCGCGGTGGCGAAGGTTGCTTTTACGTCAAAGTAGGTTGCCGAAACGAAGGCCATGCGCTCGCGTTCGCGCTCGACAACGAGTCGCACCGCCGGTGACTGCACACGCCCAGCGCTGAGGCCGCGGTTGATTTTGCGCCATAGCACTGGCGAGATCTCGTAGCCGAATAGGCGGTCGACGATGCGGCGGGTTTCTTGGGCCTGCACCAGGTTGTCGTCTAGGGCACGAGTGTTTTGCAGAGCGGCTTGAATGGCGTCTTTGGTGATCTCGTGAAACACCATGCGCTTGACCGGAACCTTGGGCTTCAGCAGCTCGAGCAGGTGCCACGCGATGGCCTCGCCCTCGCGGTCTTCATCGGTTGCGAGATAGAGCTCATCGGCGTCTTTTAGGGCCTGTTTGAGCGTCGTGACGGTGCTCTGCTTGCCGGCCGAGATTGCGTAATAGGGCTCGAAGCCGTTTTCGACGTCAACCGCAAACTTGCCGAAGGCCGTCTTTTTCAGCTCTGCGGGCAGGTTCTTTGGTTCGACCAGCTCGCGGATGTGACCAACCGAAGCGAGCACCTCGTAGCCGGAGCCGAGGTACTTCGAAATCGTCTTTGCCTTAGCTGGCGACTCGACGATTACGAGTTTTTGGCCGTTTGCCAATAGGTGCTCCTATGCTTCGAATGTTCAACCGGGCAGCGCGCTTGCCTCAGCGCTAAAGACTATACCCATGGTTTCTGTGAGAGTTTTCACCCGCACACTGAAACCGAGAATACGACACTCGCCGAGTTTCACCATATAAGAGGATGCATATTGCCCGGCGACATCGCAAGGATGCCCCGTGGTTATACCCCGCAGCGAGTCTTCGGCGGCCAGGGCAATTGAGTCTGTCTGCTGCTGCAGGCGCTGCTGGCAAATGGCAAAGTTGGTTGCCGCCGCGAGCGCTCCGAAGCCAGCGAGTGACACAAGCACCAGCAGAATTCCAAGGATGCTGCCGGCACCGCGTTCAGGCCCCTGGTAAGCCTCGCGACCTGGCACCTAGAGCCCGCCCTTGCGCTCGCACGCGCGCTCGGCCGCCCAGGCCGTTGCCAACCGCACGCACACGAAGTCTGCCGTATAACTCAAGTCAAACTTGGCGTGCGGTTGTGCCTGCTCGGCGAACGCACTGAGTTGCGCTTGACTCTCGCCGCGCGCTGCCGCTCTGGCCAAGGTCGCGGCAGTCTCAAACAACGCTAGCCGCTGCACCTGCAGGCCCGCCCCGCTCAACAGCAGCGCCGCGACCGCCATCACCGCGGGCAGCGCCACGGCGAACTCTGCCGTGACAGCGCCACCTTCGCCCGCGAGCCGGCTCACGGGCTCGGCGTCTGCTGGGTTAGCGCGGCCTTGATCATGCCGAAGAGTATGTCTTTCACCTCTGGGCTGCGCAGTATCACCACGAGCAGCCCCGCGAAGCCGACCGCCGCCATGGTGGCGATTACGTACTCGGCGGTGGCTGCTCCGCTTTCATCCTTGACTGTTTTGAACATGCCAAAAGTCTCATGCTGCTATCCGAAGCCGGGCGACCCAAGATCGAAACTGTGAAGAAGTCGCAGCATCGAATCGGCTGTTTGTGGTTTTGCGGCACCTTTGTGGCTAGAGTTATGGAAAATAGCCAAGGGGGCAAAATGTTTGAGCAAAAGACCACTTCTCGACTTGGTCGCACCAGCATCTTGGGTGCAACCGCGCTGATCAGCTCACTTCTTATTGGGGCACCTGTCGCCGCATCCGCAGCTTCGTTCGCCGGCACCGCATCGCACCACGCCGCTAACGTGCGTATTCACGAGAGCGCGTACAGCCGCGCAAACGCCCTGCAGGCCGCCAGGGACTACCTGAGCACCATGGCTTTTTCGCGTAAGGGGCTCATTGAGCAACTGCGCTATGAGGGCTACAGCATGAGCGACTCGGTCTATGCCGTCGACCACTGCCGCGCTAACTGGAACACCCAGGCCAAGCTCGCAGCCAAAGAATACCTGCACACGATGCCGTTCTCACGCAAGGGACTCATCGATCAGCTCAAGTACGACGGCTTTACCGCGAGCCAGGCGGCTTACGGTGTTTCGAAGTCCGGTCTCTAAACCTAAGTTAGCCAAACACATCTCACCCTGCTCGCAGGGTAGCTACTGCCGCCGGAACCACCGCGATTAGCGCGAACGCCGGCAGCGCAACCAACCCGAGCGGCAAAGTCAGTTGAACCCCAACGCGCTCTATTTTTGCCATGCGCTGTCTAACGGCGGCTGCTCGAAACTCGTCGGCGGCATCTTGCAGCGAGGAGGCGATTGACTCGCCCGTCTCGAGCGCGTGACTGACCAGTTCGTCAAACCGTTGCCCAACCGAGACTTCTACCTCGATTCCAGAATCCGCCAGCAATCGCAATACCTGGACCCTGCCCCTGCTAATCGAGTCGCCCGCGCTCAGGGCAACAGCCATGAGATCCAGAGGCAATGCAATGTCGTTCAAGCCAAACCCATCCGAGGCCTTTTTTGTAATTCGCCTCATCCAACGCCCGGCTAGCCAGAGCAAGGCCGCGCCAAGCCCAAGGCACCACTTCCCGATCGGCTGCCTGAGCCCGCCGATTATGTCGAGACCCAAGAGTTGACCAACCAGGATGCCCGCCAGCGGCAACCAGGTCATGAGCCGCGCCGTTGCCCGAGGCGCGACCTCGGCGATTCGCACCCGTTCTGAGGCGTCGTCCAGATCTCGCTCAACCTTTTCGATTCGCCGCAGCACTTGAGCGGTGGCTCCACCTGATTCGCGCGCGACCTGCATCAGCAGTTGCCTAGACACTGGCACCCGCCAGGTTTTGAACTTCTAATACCCCGCTCGCCGCCAATCGCAACCGCCCGACTTCGAACCGAGCGACCCCAGAATCTTGGCCAAGGTGAAACACCCAGGGAATCAACTGAGGCAGGCCTTCGCGAACTTCCTGGGGGAGCCGAGCCTGATCGAGCAATCCCTCGAGCCGAACGGGGACGGCCTCGAGTGAGCCGGCGTGAATCGTGCTGCCACCGCCCGGATGCCCGCTGGCGAGCGCCTCGGCGAGCGCTGCAATCTCGGTTCCGCGAACTTCGCCGAGCGTCACACGATCCGGTCTCATCCGAAGTGTCTGTTTGACGAGGTCGGTCGCCGTCACAGCGCCGACGCCCTCGACATTCGGCGCTCGGGTGTTGAGACCGATCACCCACGGCAGCGACATAGCTAACTCCGGGGTGTCTTCGATGACTATCACGCGCTCGTTTTGCAGCTCGTTGAGCGCGGCGGCCAGCAGGGTCGTCTTGCCCGCACCGGTTGACCCAGAAACCAGAAAAGACTCGCGTCGGGCTAGCACTCCCCTGATGCCATCGGCCGTCGGCCCGGCCATTCGACCGCTCGCGACGAGCCCCGCCAGGGTCGGCGCCTCGCCGCGGTGCCTGCGCACAGATACCTGCGTGCGGCTGGTCACAGTTGAACCCAGCACCGCATGCACCCGATATCGCGACTCACCTTCATCCACGTATCCGTCGGCGCACGGCGACGCAACGTCGAATCTCTGGCCACAGCCGTCGAGCAGGTCTCGCACCCACTCGACCATGGCTCGTTCAGACTCAAAGGGCACATCCGTGGGTTGCCATCGCCCATTTACGAGCAAGCGAGCCGACCGCATGCCATCGAGCACAAGATCGGTGGCGTCGGCCTTTTCGAGCAAGTCAAACACCGTGCCATGACACCAGATACGCGCGCAAGCCAGCGGGCTCGGGTAAACATTGTGTAAAAGTGAAGACCCACAGCGTTGAACCCAATAAGTGGCGATGTATGGTCGAACTCGAATCACATTTTTTACGATTGGGACCGACCATGAATTTGCCTCTCATAAACCTCATCACGCGGCTCACAACCGCATTGGCCACCGTAGCCTTGGCAACCGCTGTGCCAACAGTCGCTCACGCCGCCGTCAACACGGCAGATGTCTCTGGCCTTAATCTGACGGCCACTCCGCTGGTCACCTATCAGGGTGTCTCTGTTATGCAAGACACTGTGTGTTTCGACTTCGCATCGTCTGACCCAGACAACAATCAAGTTCGATTCAACGACCTCATCGTGACGGGCAAAGTAAACAGTTCGACGGTTGCCGTTAGCATCCCCACCTTGGCCTACACGCCGAATGAGGGCTCGTTCTCTGTCTGCACGGTGGATGAAAACGGCAACCCACTTGCCGACCTCGGAAACCCGCTAGATTTCACCACAATCTGGCTTTCGGGCAAGACCGTTTTGAACAGCTCAATCTCTAGCTCTTTCGGCGACCTGTTAAAGGCGAACGGTCTTGCAATGGACCCAAACTTCCCCACCCCAGGTTTCAACTACAACCCTTATAACGGCACCCAATTTTGGGCTCAGATTAAGAACCCAGGCAAGAAGACCGTTGCCCTAAAAATTTCGAATGTGAAATTCGACGGGATTGCTCTCGATACAACCCCAATAACAGTCGTTGTGGCGGCAGGGGCAAATAGCTATCTGAACCTCGGAGGCGTATCTGCCGATGTCAGCGGTGGCCACCCGAACGCCGACCTGACGGCAAAGATCACAAAACTCACCTTGAGCACCACAACTGTGAAGGGCATCACGGCGCCGAAGGGCGTGAAGGTGAGTTTCACACCTACCGATTGGTACTACTTCGGTGAAGGCAACTCAGACCCCGACTACAACAACAAGTCGGGCCTGTGCCTGAATCTAACCAACACCACCACCAAGCCGATTGCAATTGAAGCCAAGTTGGCCTTCTCGGCCACGGGCAAGAAGGGTGCCGCACTGCAGGGCAGTTCTGTCGACGTGATTCCAGCCGGCGCTTCCATCTGCGTCACCGGTGCATACGACGAACGCCTTCACGTGGCAGGCGACTGGAGAATTGCCAGCACGGTCACAGTGACCGGCAGCCTGGCCATCGTTTCGGCCAGCACGGTTGCCTCGTCGGGCATCAAGCTGCCAGCAGGCTTCAAGGTTGCTGGTTCCTGGTTCGCCTATGACTCAAAGACCAAAAAGACCGCGGTCTCGG
>CANGNR010000056.1 GCA_947455385.1 Microbacteriaceae bacterium | reverse complement strand
GTCTGGCTGAGACATCGCGCCTCTCCCTTGACATAGGCTGAACGAATGCTGCCCCCGATGACGCTCAAGACCCTCAAGCAACTGACTCGCTTAATGGTCGGTCTCTACATCTATGGTTGGGGCATCGCCCTTATGGTACACGCCAGCATTGGCATCGCACCCTGGGACGTTTTTGCGCAGGGGATTAGCGTCCAGACCGGGCTAAGCTTCGGCATCTCGAGCGTGGTCGTGAGCCTGCTGGTGCTGGTTAGCTGGATTCCCGTCGGCGTTAAGGCCCTCGGCATCGGCACTATCTTGAACGGCATCTTCATCGGCGTCTTTTGCGACCTAAGCATGCCGTTTTTGCCGTCGCTGCCAAACCTGCCCAGCCAGTATTTGTCGTTTGTCGCCGGCATCGTCGTTGTGGCCTTTGCGACCGGCCTCTACATTTCGTCGAACCTTGGCTCAGGGCCCCGCGATGGCCTCATGGTTGGGCTCTCACGAAGAATGGGGCGCCCGCTGTGGATCATCCGCACGGCAGTCGAAGCGACCGTTTTGCTGATCGGCTGGCTGATGGGCGGCCAGGTCGGCTTTGGCACCATCATCTTTGCGGTTGCCATCGGGCCACTCATGCAGGCCTCGCTCAAGTTCTTCAAGTACCCAACCAAGCGAGATGTTGAGCTGGCCTGATGTTGATTCGACACCGAGTTACCGGCAGGGTCGCCCTCAAAAACAGCAAGGATGAGTTTCTACTCATGCTCACGCACTGGGATCCAGGGTCTGGTTTGCCGCCTCGCTGGGTTGCTCCGGGCGGCGGCATCGACCCTGGCGAGTCTCCTGCCGCCGCGGCCGTGCGCGAGTTGTTCGAAGAAACGGGTCTGCAGATCACAGAGTCAGAGCTCGGTGAGTATCTAGGTGCCACGGAGTTTCGCCAGGACTGGGTCACCGGCGACCACGAGACCGGCATCGCGCATTTTTACGCGCTTCAGGTTGCTGACGATTTCACGATCGACAAATGTGGCTGGACCAAAGACGAACACCGCGACGTGCTCGACTTTCGTTGGTTCGCCCTGGATGAGATCGAACAGCTCGCGTTGCGAGTAGGGCCGCCAGACCTGGTGGCGATTCTCAGGCGCGCGGTCTAGGCGCATCCGAGCAATCGGGACCTAACCCCAAAACGCCGATAATGTTCATTATGTCAAGTTGCGTTTTATTGGGCCTCAGGGCCGATTTGCGCGTTTGGGATGGCGCGCTCCCCGATTCGTGAGAGCCGCTCGGCTACTAAATAGCGATGCCTTGCGGGCGATCGTCGGTTAGTCGAGCTGCGAGGCGTCTAACCAGCGAGTCAGCTGTGCCGATGCAGCGCCAGACTCGAGAGCCGCGCGGGCCTCGCCAAGCGCAACCGCAAAACGATCGAGAATCGGCTGGTCTGCCGTCGACTGGTCTTTCGCCAGACGATAGGCAACCAATGCCCCGGCGACGTTAAGCAACACGATGTCGCGCACACGCGCCATCCTGGTTGATTGCTCGTTCGTGAACAGCGCCTTGGCAACCTGCGCGTTCTCGTGCGCGTCGCCACCGATCAGTTCTTCAAGCAGTGCTCGTTCGAGTCCGAGATCGGCCGGATCCAGGCGCAATTCGCGCACCTCTCCCCCAGCAACCTGCCAAATTGTGCTCGGCGCGGTTGTCGTTAGCTCGTCGAGACCGTCGTCGCCCCTAAAAACAAGCCCTGCACGGCCGCGAGCGGCGAGTTCGGCAGCCATGAGCGGAGCAACCGAGGCGTTTGCAACGCCCAGCGAGGTCGCAATCGGCTGAGCGGGGTTTGCCAGTGGACCCAAGAAGTTGAAGGTGGTCGGAATCCCGAGCTGCTTGCGCACCGGGGCGACGTGACGCATGGCCGGGTGAAAGACCGGGGCGAAGAAGAAGGTGATGCCAGTCTCGCGAAATACCTGCGCCACTCGCTCCGGCGACAGGTCGAGGCGCACCCCGAGCACCTCGAGCATCTCGCTCGAACCGGTGCGCCCAGAAGCCGAGCGTGACCCATGTTTCATCACCGGAATCAGCGCGGATGTGACGATCGCAGCCATTGTCGAGACGTTGACGGTGCCGACCATGTCGCCGCCGGTGCCCACGATGTCTACCGCGTCGCTGCCAGTGTCGAGAATCACCGAATTCTGAAGCATCACGTCAACAAGGCCGCTGAGTTCGTCGACCGACTCCCCCTTTGAGCGAAGCGCCATCATGAATGCGCCGATCTGGCCCTCGGTGGCCTCGCCGCTCATAATTTGGCTCATCGCCCACGAAGCCTCGACTCGGTCGAGGTCGTTTTTGGCGATTAATTTGCCAAGGATGGTGGGCCACGTGGCAGAAACGGTCATGGATGAATTCTAGGGGCGAAAAACGCCTTCGAGTCTGCCGAAATTGAGCCTCTACCCCGTCATCGAGGGTTAGACTTAAGGCATGTCTTCGACTGTTTTGAGCCCTAAAGGCGCAGTAATTAATCGTCCGAGCGCAACCTCGGTTGGCACTATCGTTTGGCTCGGTAGCGAGGTTATGTTCTTCGCCGCTTTGTTCGCGATGTACTTCAGCCTCCGCCAGAACTCCCCCGTTATTTGGCTTGCAGACACCGCAAAGCTCAACGTTCCGTTCGCTTTGACCAACACCATCATCCTGGTGGCTTCTTCGTTCACCGCCCAGTTCGGTGTCTTTGCCGCTGAGCGCCTTCAGCCGCGCGCAACCGGCAAGTCGCCCGCCAAATGGGGCATGGCCGAGTGGTTCCTCATCTCTTACGTGCTCGGCGCCATGTTCGTAGCCGGCCAGGTCTGGGAGTACGCAAACCTGATCTCAGAGCAGGTGGCCCTCAACGCCAACTCCTACGGCAGCGCGTTCTACATCACCACCGGATTCCACGCTCTGCACGTGACCGGCGGTCTCATCGCCTTCTTGCTGGTTGTTGGCCGCACCTTTGCGACCAAAAAGTTTGGCCACAAAGAGGCAACTTCGGCCATCGTTGTGTCTTACTACTGGCACTTCGTTGACGTGGTCTGGATCGGTCTGTTCCTGATCATCTATGTCTTGAAATAAGCCCCCACTCCCCCTAGTTTCGCCAAACACAACCAAGAGAAGAACACGAGAATGTCTCTATTTCGTCGCAATGTGAACGGTGCCCGACGCCACCCAATGGCTGCTGTCGCCGTGATAGCCCTCGGTCTGATTGTCAGCGGTGGTGGCTACGCCGCCGCCTCGGCAGCCGTTCACCCAGCCTCGAGCGCAACCGCAGCCGACACCCAGCTCGTCGCTGAGGGCAAGAAGCTGTTTCTCGGAAACTGCGCATCTTGCCACGGCAAGAACGCTGCCGGCGAGGTTGACGCCAACGGCAAGCAGGTCTTTCCGACCCTGATCGGCGTCGGCGCTGCCGCGGTTGACTTTCAGGTAGGCACCGGCCGCATGCCAGCCCAGGCCAGCGGTCCGCAGATGATGAAAAAGACCGTTCAGTTCACCGACCACCAGATCGCGGCACTCGCAGCGTACGTGCAGAGCCTTGACCCAACCGGCCCAACCGTGCCCGACGCCAAGTGGCTCGACGGCAAGGGCGACACCTCGCGAGGTGGCGAGCTCTTTCGTGTGAACTGCGCAATGTGCCACAACGCTGCCGGAGCTGGCGGTGCGCTCACCGAGGGCAAGTTTGCCCCGAACCTCAGCGGAGTCAAGGCCCGTCACATCTATGAGGCCATGATCACCGGCCCGCAGAACATGCCTGTCTTTAGCGACAAGAACCTCTCGCCAAGCGACAAGCGCGACATCATTTCTTACCTCAAGTACCTCGAAAAGAACCCATCCTCGGGTGGTTATGAACTCGCAAACCTCGGCCCTGTCGTCGAGGGTCTGTTCGCGTGGATCATTGCCCTCGGACTCCTCGTGCTAATCACCATGTGGCTAGCCGCCAAATCTAACTAAGCCAGAGACTAGGGAGTTAATAAAGTGAGCGACAAGCCAAAGGCCATCAAGGGCGCTGCAAACGCCTCGGACGAGTTTGACTACTCCGCCGGTCTCGCGGTAATCCCAGCAGACAAGATCGAAGACCCGGGTCTCGAACCGCACCACGTGCGCATGACCGACAAGAGCAAGAAGCACGAAAAGGCTGCGGCTCGTCAGGTCGCCCTGTTGTTCTTCGTTTCGATCTTCGGCAGTGCCTCCGCGCTCGTCATTTACTTCCTCTTTCCACTCAGCACCACCGAGTTCGGCCCAGTTCGCGAGAACACCTTCTGGCTCGGTCTTGCTATCGCTCTCGGCACCCTGGCTCTCGGAATCGGCGCCGTGCACTGGGCCAAGACCCTCATGCCAGCCGCAGAGCAGGCAGAGGCTCGCCACCAGACCCGCGGCAGCGAAGAGACCCGCGCTCGCGCGGTCGAAATCATCAAGCTCGCCGACCAGGAGTCTGGCTTCAGCCGTCGCAAGCTGATCCGTCGCTCGCTCTACACCGCGCTCGCGTTCTTCCCGCTACCGGGCATCCTGGTATTCGGTGACCTCGGCCCAAACCCAGGCCGCACTCTGCGACACACCAAGTGGGCCAAGGGTGTGCGTCTCGTTCATGACCCATACGGTGCACCGATCTTGGCATCCGACGTAACTGAGGGATCCGTCTTTCACGTCGTGCCAGCAAACATCAACCCAGACGACGAGGACTACCTAGAGCAGAAGTCCAAGGCCGCTGTTCTGCTGGTCGGAGTGAACCCTGAAGACCTGACCATCGCGCCAGACAAAAAGGGCTGGGACTACAACGGCATCGTTGCCTACTCGAAGATCTGCACCCACGTGGGCTGCCCAGTTGCACTGTTTGAACAAGACACGCACCACCTGCTGTGCCCATGCCACCAGTCGACCTTCGACCTCAACAACGGATGCGCGGTCATCTTCGGCCCTGCATCGCGGCCGCTCCCCCAGCTTCCTATCACCGTCGACAAAGATGGCTACCTCATCGCACAGAGCGACTTCCTCGAGCCTGTTGGCCCTAGCTTCTGGGATCGGAGTATCAACTAATGGCAACCACAGTTAACACTCGCAAGAAGGGTGGCGTGCTTGCAGGCACCGCCAACTACCTCGACGAGCGCGTCGGTGTCGCCGGAATCCTCAAGGAGTTCGGCCGCAAGATCTTTCCGGACCACTGGTCTTTCATGCTCGGTGAGGTCGCGCTTTACAGCTTCCTGATTCTGCTTCTCTCGGGAACCTTCCTCACCTTCTTCTTCCAGCCAGCGATGACCGACGTCATCTACAACGGCGTCTACGGCCCGCTCAAGGGCGCGCACATGTCGATTGCATACGCGTCGACCCTCGACATCTCGTTCGAGGTTCGAGGTGGTCTTCTGTTCCGTCAGGTTCACCACTGGGCAGCTCTGCTGTTCGTGGCAGCCGCCGGCCTCCACATGCTCCGCGTGTTCTTCACCGGCGCCTTCCGCAAGCCTCGCGAAATCAACTGGGTAGTCGGATTCGCGCTGTTTGTGCTCGGTATGGCGGCAGGCTTCACCGGTTACTCGCTGCCTGACGACCTGCTCTCGGGCAACGGTCTGCGCATCATCGACGGCATGATCAAGGGCGTCCCAGTAATCGGCGTCTGGATCTCGTCGCTGCTCTTCGGTGGTCAGTTCCCAGGACACAACATCGTGGCCCGTCTCTACAGCCTGCACATCATGATCGTGCCTGCCTTGATTCTGGTCTTCCTCGCGATCCACCTCTTCATGGTGGTCATCCACAAGCACACCCACTACTCGGGCCCAGGCCGCCGCGATGACAACGTCGTCGGCTATCCGCTGATGCCCGTATACGTCGCCAAGGCCGGTGGATTCTTCTTCATCGTCTTCGGCGTAATCATGCTGATCGCGGCGACCTTCACCATCAACCCCGTCTGGAACTACGGCGGCTACGACCCATCCCCTGTTTCGGCTGGAACCCAGCCTGACTGGTACATCGGATGGCTCGATGGCGCTCTTCGTTTGGCTCCAACTCACCTCGAGACCATGGACGCCTGGGGTCACACCTGGTCGTGGAACATCCTGCTGCCACTCATCGTTGGCGTGCTGTTCCTCGTGGTTGTTGCCGCCTACCCGTTCGTAGAGGCTTGGATCACCGGCGACAAGCGTGAGCACCACGTTCTCGACCGTCCACGCAACACCCCAACCCGCACCGCAGTTGGTGCCGCTGGTGTGACCTTCTATGCAGTGCTTTGGGCCGGTGCCGCAACCGACCTCATCGCCACGAACTTCCACATGTCGTTGAACCAGGTGCTCACCTCGGCTCAGATCAGCCTGTTCGTGCTGCCAGTGCTGGCCTTCTTCGTCACCAAGCGCCTGTGTCTCTCGCTGCAGCGCAAAGACCGCGAGATCGTCTTGCACGGTCGCGAGTCGGGTCGCATCGTGCGCTTGCCACACGGTGAGTACGTTGAAATCCACGAACCAGTGGATGCATACACTCAGTACAAGCTGGTCGACTACAAGGACTACAAGCCAACCCTGGCTCGCCCGAACGCGGAAGGCAAGATCACCGCTGCTGCTCGAGTTCGTGCGTCGCTCTCGAAGTTCTACTTCGAAGACCGCATTGCTCCTGTGACCCAGGGTGAGCTCGATGCCGCGCACCACGACCACCACGAGGCCGTAGAGGCAGCGCCGGCGGCCGAGGTCAAGGCAGTGACCGCCAAGAAGGCTCCCGCAGCCAAGAAGCCAGCCACCAAGGCTGCTCCCGCTGCCAAGAAGCCTGCGGCCGCCAAGCCTGCAGCCAAGAAGGCTCCGAAGAAGGACTAATCCCCTTCAGCACAACCTAAAAGTGGCCGGTCTTTCGAGACCGGCCACTTTGCCTTAAAGACTCTGCCCGCGAGCTTTGGATAGGCTCTAAGGGTGATCCCCGCTTACTCAGTTTCGAAGCCATTCTTGGCGCAGGCGGTACTCGAGCTGAACCTCAACCTTGATGAGCCAGTCGGGCAATACCTGAGCGATCTGCCAGAGGTTTACGCGCAAAGGCGCATCCGTGACCTGTTGAACCACACCTCGGGCCTAGACGATTACTCGGCGCTAGCGGATTACAACGAGGCCGTGGAACGCCGGCAGAAGGCTTGGTCGCGCGAGGAGTTGCTGCAGCGGGCAGAGGCGCTCGCGCACAAGAACCAAGGCTTTCAATACTCGAACATCGGATATTTGCTGCTCGATATGCTCGTCGAGCAGGCTACCGAACAGCCCTACTTTGCGGCACTCGATGAACTGGTTTTCAAGCCACTTGAGATCAATGGATTCGAGGAGTGGCACTCCCCTCACCCGGCTATTGCCGACTACGACCCATCCTGGGTTTATTCGGGCACGTTTCTGGCAGAACCAGACGTGCTCGTCGCAGGGTTGGCTCGCTTGGTTGCTCGCAGACAGCAGACAATCGGGTTGCAGGCGGGCTTGGTAGCCGTTGAGCTGCCAGACACGGGCTTCGACAACCCCGGCTACAACTTTGGCTTCATGGTGGATGGCGGCAGGAACGGTCGGCCAATCGCCTTTGCTGGGCACGGCGGCGGAGGTCCTGGCTTTCAACACATGGCTCTTGTGCGCGTCGATAACTCGGATGCCGCAATCGAGG
>CANGNR010000055.1 GCA_947455385.1 Microbacteriaceae bacterium | reverse complement strand
GGCTGGATCACCGGCCACTCGTATGTTGCCTACGGGCCGCTGGCGAACGGCGCATCCCAGGTTATTTATGAGGGCACGCCAGACTCGCCGCACCCCGGCCGCTGGTGGGAGATCATCGAGAAGTACGGCGTGACGATTTTCTACACGGCGCCAACGGCCATCCGCTCGTTTATGAAACTCGGCCACGAGATTCCCGACCGATTCAACCTCAGCTCGCTGCGAGTGCTCGGCTCGGTGGGCGAACCGATCAACCCAGAGGCGTGGATGTGGTACTTCACGCACATCGGCGGCGGAACCACTCCGATTGTCGACACTTGGTGGCAAACCGAGACCGGCGCAATCATGATTAGCCCGCTGCCTGGCATCACCTCGACCAAGCCAGGCTCGGCGCAGGTTGCCCTGCCAGGAATCGTCGCGCACATTGTCGATGACGAGGCCAACGAGGTCGGGCCAGGGCACGGCGGCTACCTCGTGCTGAGCGAACCGTGGCCATCGATGCTGCGCGGAATCTGGAAAGACCCGGAGCGCTTTAAGGAAACCTATTGGAACCGCTTCGAAGGGCGATATTTTGCCGGCGACGGGGCCAAATTCGACGAGGATGGCGACCTCTGGCTGCTCGGTCGGGTCGACGACGTGATGAACGTTTCGGGGCATCGCCTTTCGACCACCGAGATCGAGTCGGCGCTGGTAGATCACCACTGGGTGGCCGAGGCTGCGGTCGTCGGAGCCAAGGACGAGACGACAGGCCAGGCCGTGGTCGCTTTTGTGATTCTGCGCCAAGATCAGGTCGACAACAACGTGGACGATGCGCTGGTTGCCAAGACCTTGCGCGACCATGTCGCCAAGTTGATAGGTCCAATCGCCCGCCCACGTCAAATAATGGTGGTCGCCGAACTGCCCAAGACCCGTTCGGGCAAGATCATGCGGCGACTTCTTCGAGACGTGGCCGAAGATCGGCCGGTTGGCGACATGACCACCCTTGCCGACTCATCCGTGATGACGGCGATCAGCGGCAAACTCGCCGCCGGCGCCAACGACTAGGAGCCAGAGGCCTAGCGTCAGAGGCTACGCGAACTCGGCGATTAGCTCGACTTCGACGGCCGAGTCGAGCGGCAGCACGGGCACACCGACTGCCGAGCGCGCGTGCACTCCGGCGTCGCCAAAAACTTCTGCCAAAAACTCGGATGCGCCGTTCATGACCCCCGGCTGCCCGGTGAACTCTGGCACGGATGCCACGAAGCCGACGACCTTGACGATGCGGGTCACGCGGTCGAGATCGCCGAGCGCGAGCTTCACAGCGGCCAGGGCGTTGAGTGCGCAGAGGGTTGCCAGGCGCTTGGCCTCGGCAGGGTCAACCAGGCCATCCGCGTTGCCGACCTTGCCGGCAGCAGGTAGTGCGCCGTTCACAAAAGGCAGCTGACCGCTGGTGAAGACCAGGTTGCCGCTGACTACGGCCGGGGTGTAGGCCGCGACGGGCTTGGCCACCTCTGGCAGCGGAAATCCGAGCTCAATGAGTCGCTGTTCGATCTTGCCAACCGCAGCCATTAGGCCACCTGCCTCTTCATGAAAGCCACGTAACCGCCCTCTGGAGTCTGCACGACCTGCACGAGTTCCCAACCCTGTTTTCCCCAGTTATTCAAGATCGCTGTGGTGTTGTGAATGATCAGCGGGGTGGTGATGTACTCCCAGTTTGGCATTGACGGCATCCTCTCAGGCAAGTTTGTATTGTTTGCGAGTAACCTAGAGTCTATGTCGCGCGAACGTTCTGAATCGTTGCTTGGCAAGCTGCTGAAATTCACCGGCTTGGCCGCAATCGCAGGCGTTCTCGCCACCACACTCGCGGTTCCAGCCGTGGTTGTTGCGGCGATCGCGGGCACCGCTGGCCTCGCCTCGTTTGAGACCCTGCCGAGCTACATCAAGCCGGTTACCGCGTCGCAGGCATCCACGATTTTTGCCTACCGCAATGGCAAGCCGGTTCCTGTGGCCCGCTTCTACAACGAAAATCGCATCTCGGTTTCTTATGAACAAATTTCGCCAAACTTCGTCAATGCCGTGGTCTCAACCGAAGACCCGCGCTACTGGCAGCACGCCGGCGTCGACGTGATTTCGCTGCTTCGCGCCACCGGTTCGAACCTGGCCGGCGGTGGAGGCCCGGGTGGCTCGACCATCACGATGCAGTACGTCAAGAACTCGCTAATCGAGGCCGCCGTCATCGCGGGCGACCAGGCCGGCATCGAAGCAGCACGCTCACGCTCGTTCGACCGCAAGATCAAAGAGATCAAGCTCGCCCTCGCGCTCGAGAAGCAGTCGAACAAGAAAGACATCTTCGCCGGCTATGCGAACCTCTCGTATTTCGGCAACAACCTGAACGGCATAGAGACGGCATCCGAGTATTACTTCGGCACGAAGGCCGCAAAGTTGACTCTGCCACAGGCCGCGATGCTGGCGGCGATGCTCAAGGGGCCGGCACTTTATGAGCCCGACATCAAGGCCAACCTCGACCGCGCCAAGGGTCGCCGCGACTACGTGATCGACAACATGTTCAAAGCTGGATACATCACTCAGCAGCAGCACGACGAAGCCGTGAATACCCCGGTAACGACCAACATCACGCACGTAGCAAACGGATGCGAGGCAAACCAGCGCACCGCCTTCTTCTGCGACTACGCGGTGTGGACCATCCGCAACTCCCCCGTCTTCGGCGTGACCCCGCAAGACCGCGAGAACCGCCTTCGCCAGGGTGGCCTCAAGATCTTCACCACGATGGACCTCAAGGTGCAGAATGCAACCGACAAGGCAGTCAAGAAGTGGGTTCCGTCGGCCAATAAGTGGAACATCGGTTCCGCGAGCGTCTCGGTTGAGGTTGGCACTGGGCGCATCCTAGCTATGAGCGAAAATCGCGTTTACGACCAGACCCCGTCGAACAAGCGCGGCCACACCTCGGTCAACTACTCGAGCGACATTCAATACGGTGGATCATCCGGATTCCAGGTTGGTTCGACATACAAGATATTCACCCTCGCCGACTGGCTCAAGAACGGCCACAAGCTGCTCGACAGAGTCGACGGCCGCACGGTCAACTACGACGTAGCCTCAGACTTCAAGGCTTCCTGTGGCGCTCTTGGCGGCTTCTGGGAGCCTCACAACATGGTGCGCGAGCCTGTGAACCCAACCGTTGTTCAGGCCACCGCAATCTCTGAGAACACCGCGTTTGCCAACATGGCGTCGCAGCTCGACCTCTGCGAGATTCGCGACACCGCGATGGCCTTCGGCGTGCACCGCGCCGACGGAACCGCTCTTCAGTTCACCCCCGCTTCGATTCTGGGTACAAACGAAATTGCACCGATGACCATTGCCGCGGCGATGGCTGCGGTTGCCAACCACGGCGTGTTCTGCAGCCCCGTTGCCATCGAAAAAGTTGTCGTTAACCTGACCAAGGAGGTGCTGCCGGTTCCGCCGAGCACCTGCACCACCGCGGTCGATCCATCGGTGGCCGCTGGCATGACATACGCGATGAAGGCGGTCATGAGCGGCGGAACCGGTGGCCAGTCGAGCACCAACGACGGCGTTCCGCTGGCGGGCAAGACGGGTACCACCGACTCCGGCATTCACACCTGGATGAGCGGTTTCTCATCCAAAGTTGCGACCTCGACCTGGGTCGGCAACGTCTCTGGACACACCACACTTGCAGGCATCACGCTCAACGGCATGGCCGGCAACCGCGTTCGTCACGAAATCTGGCGAAGCATCATGCAGACCGTCAACAAGGAACCATCGCTGCGTGGCGGCAAACTCGATGAGGCTTCTCCAGAGATGATCAACACGGCTTCGGTCGGCGTGCAAAACGTGGCTGGTCAGATTCCTTCGGATGCGCAGGCTCACCTCAAGCTCGATGGCCTGAACTCCGAGGTTGTCACCACGCCGGTGGCCGCCGCAACACCAACGGGAACCGTTGCCTACACGAGCCCCAAGGCCGGATCCGTTATTCCGGCGGGCGCTATCGTAAAGATCTACGTGAGCAAGGGCGGCTCGCTGCTCGTTCCAGACGTTCGCGGAATGACCGTCGACAATGCCAAACAGGCAATCCTTGCGGCGGGTTTTCCTGCAGCGAGCGAGCCTCAGGCATCGCAGACGCAGTATTTCGTGCACTCCAAGACAGTGCCTGCCGGCAACGTGGTGGGCACAACCCCGAAGGCGGGCAAACCGGCAATGGCCGACTCTGCCATATTGTTGATCATCAGCCTCGGGCCGTAATCGATGTTGCTCGTCTGGGTGCTCGCATCCATCGCGGCCGTTTGTGCCATCTGGGGCGTGTTCGTCGAGCGGCACCTCTATGCGATTCGATACCAGGATGTCGCGATACTTCCGCCAGGCTCAAAGGCCATTCGAGTTTTGCACTTTGGCGACCTGCACTTGGCGCCTTGGCAGCGGCGAAAGATGCGCTGGCTGGGCGGCCTCGCCGAAACCGTAAAGCCAGACTTGGTCATCGACACGGGCGATAACCTCGGGCACCGAGATGCCGTGGCACAGGTGCTTGAGGCAACCGGCCCCCTGCGCAGGCTACCCGGCGCGTTTGTGAACGGGTCGAACGACTATCGCGCCCCCGGCCTTACCAACCCATTCACCTATTTTTCTGCGCCCACCAATGCGCGCAACACCGCAGAGCTCGACACCGAAGGGCTAGTGGCCGGTCTCGGCGAATTCGGCTGGCTCAACCTCAACAACTCGGCGGGAGTTCTGACGATTAACGGCACGCGCGTCGGCCTGGTTGGGCTCGACGATGAGCACATCGGGCGGGCACACCTTGGCGGGCTTCCCGCATCCGCTGCTGGGCTGGGCACTGTGGACGCACTTATCGGTGTAACCCACGCGCCATACCGGGATGCCATCGAGGCTATGGGGTCGGTTGGGGTCGAGCTGATTTTGGCCGGGCACACCCACGGCGGACAGGTTTGTTTGCCTGCTGTCGGTGCGCTGGTCACCAACTGCGACCTGCCCACCAACCAGGCCAAGGGTCTGAGTGTGCAAAAAGTGGGTCGCCGGCCCCTCCTGCTGAACGTTGTCGCAGGGCTCGGCACCAGCATTTATGCGCCGGTTAGATTTTTCTGCCGACCCGAGGTTCGGGTGCTAAACCTGGTGGCCCGAGACTAGTTGCCGAGTGCCCAGGCGTCTGGGCCGAGTGCGATGTAGTTGCCGCTCTCGTTGTCGCAGCGCGCGGTGATCTTTTGCACCCAGCACGTGAAGCCGGCGGCGACAATCTTCTGATGATCCGAGAGCGTCGCAAGGTTCGTGGGGTCGGTGTAGTAGCTGCCCGAACAGTTGAAGTGGGCGATGTCGCCAGTTGCCGGCTTCGCAGCGTCGAGCTCCAGTTGATAACCGAACGAGCCATAGCAGTCGTTCGGGGTTGGAATGGGTGTGTACATCGCATCGGCTTCGTTTTGCTCGCAGATGACGAACTTGTTCTTGGTGTCGATCGAGCACCAAGCCGAGCCCGTTCCGGCCTTAAAGGCATAGATGCCAAACTTCGCATCGAAGTCGGTTGTCGAAACAGCGATGGCGTCGTCTGGTGCTGCCGATGGAATCAGCTTGGCATCGATCGTCGGATACGGTGTTGAGCTGGGGGTCGCTTCAGCTGGCGCGCAACCGGCTAGCGACAGACCCAAAAACAGCGAAACGACCGCACCCATTAGCGAGGCGAGTCGTTTCAGCATGTGTTTAGGCTAGCGGTCTAGTTGCTCGAAACCGCGCAGACACCCGCGAGTTGTCTGGCTATTAGCCAGCGAATTCGGCGGCGACTAGCTCGGCAATCTCATAGGTGTTCAGGGCGGCACCCTTGCGCAGGTTGTCGCCGACAACGAAGAGCTCGATGCTGTTTTCGAAGTCGAGAGCCTGACGAATGCGACCAACGAAGGTCGGGTCCTGGCCGGCTACCTGAGCCGGGGTCGGATACTCGTTGTTCGCTGGGTCGTCTACAACGCGGATGGTCGGCTGCTCGGAAAGCACCGCACGAACCTCATCTGGAGTTAGCGGGTTGGCGAAGGTTGCGTGCACGGTGAGCGAGTGGGCGACCTGAACTGGCACGCGAACACACGAGGCGGCAACCTTGAGGTCGTTGATGCCAAGGATCTTGCGCGACTCGTCGCGAACCTTCATCTCTTCGCTCGAGTGGCCGCCGGCCTTCAGCGAGCCTGCGAACGGAATCACGTTGAGGGCGATTGGGTGAGCCCATGGCGAATCGGCTGGGTTCAGGCCTCCGGCAACCAGAGCTGCTGCCACGTCGCCGGCCTGCGAGCCAGCTTCGCGAGCCTTGCCAACCGCGGCGGTTTCGTCGCGAAGGCGCTCGATGCCGGCTGAGCCAGCGCCCGAAACTGCCTGGTAGCTCGACACGACGAGTTCCTTGAGGATCCACTTGCGGTGCAGGGCACCCATGGCGGCCATCATGGTGAGGGTCGTGCAGTTTGGGTTCGAGATGATGCCGAGCGGGCGGTTCTTTGCCTGCTCTGGGTTCACCTCTGGCACAACCAGCGGAACCTGGTCGTTCATGCGGAACGCACCAGAGTTGTCTACGGCAACTGCCCCGCGCTCGGCGGCGATTGGGGCCCAGACCTCAGAGATCTCGTCTGGCACGTCGAACATCGCAATGTCGATGCCGTCGAAAGCCTCTGGCGAAAGGGCAACCACGGTTAGGTCTTCGCCGTGCACGCTGATCTTCTTGCCGGCAGAGCGTGGCGAAGCGATGAGGCGAATCTCGCCCCAGATGTTTGGGCGGTTGTTGATGATGTCGATCATCACGGTGCCAACGGCTCCGGTGGCGCCGACAAGTGCGAGGTTTGGCTTCTTGGTCATTTTGAGTGCCCTTCTGGTTAGCGGCCGGTGCCGGCGTAGACGACTGCTTCGGTCTCGCCATCCAAGCCGAAAGCGGTGTGCACGGCGCGAGCCGCTGCGTCGATCTCGTCGTCGCTGGTGACGACAGAAATGCGAATCTCAGATGTCGAGATCATCTCGATGTTGATGCCTGCCTCTGCGAGAGCACGAAACAGGGTGGCCGAGACGCCCGAGTGGGTGCGCATGCCTGCGCCAACCACGCTGAGCTTGCCAATCTGGTCATCGAAGATGACCTCGCGGTAGCCGAGCTGACCCTGCGCTGCCTCGAGGGCGGCAAGAACCTTGGCCGAGTTGGCCTTTGGCAGGGTGAACGAGATGTCGCTAACGGAGTCGGTGACATCCGAGCCGGTTGCGGTGTTCTGCACGATCATGTCGATGTTGGCGCCAGCGTCGGCGATCACGGTGAAGAGCTCGGCTGCTTTGCCCGGCACGTCTGGAATACCAACGACGATGACTTTGGCCTGGCTCTTGTCGGTGGCTACGCCAGAGACGACTGCTTCTTCCATGTTGTTTCCTGCTTTCGTGGCATAAACGATGGTGCCTGGATCGGTGCTAAAGGTTGAGCGAACTCGAAGGTCGACGCCGTGGCGACGAGCAAATTCGACGGCTCGAATGTGCAGAATTTTGGCGCCAGCCGCGGCGAGTTCGAGCATCGATTCGATGTCGATCTCTTCGAGCTTGCGGGCGCTAGGAATCTGGCGAGGGTCTGCGGTGTAAACGCCATCCACGTCTGAATAGATCTCGCACAGGTCGGCGTCG
>CANGNR010000054.1 GCA_947455385.1 Microbacteriaceae bacterium | reverse complement strand
CGCAACTGCGAGATTTCTGGCTTCTTGTCTTTGGTCTGCTCTGAGTTTCGGTTGAGCTGTGAGATCGCAATCACCGGAACATTGAGCTCCTTCGCCAGCAATTTCAGCGCTCGAGAGAACTCCGAGACCTCTTGCTGGCGCGATTCGACCTTTTTGCCCGAGGTGAGCAGCTGCAGGTAGTCGATGACGATCATCTTCAGGCCCTTTTGCTGCGCGATTCGACGGCACTTGGCGCGAATCTCGATCAACGTAAGGTTTGGGCTGTCGTCAATGTAGAGAGGAGCGTCGTTTAGACGAGCACGCACCTGGGCGATGGTCGTCCACGCGTTTTGGTTGACGGTTCCCTTGCGCATGTCTTGCAGCGGAATCGTGGTCTCGGCAGAGAGCAGGCGCATCGCGATCTCGGCACGACCCATTTCGAGCGAGAAGAAAAGCACCGGGTTCTTGTTGGTGATGGCGGCGTGACGCGCGAAGTCGAGGGCAAGGGTCGACTTTCCGACGGCTGGTCGGGCAGCCAGAATAACCAGCTGGCCCGGGTGCAGGCCGTGCGTGTACTGATCGAGCTCGTGAAAGCCCGTGGATACGCCGACGATTTCGCCACCGCGCTTCGAAGCAGCCTCAATCTCTTGCAGGGCAGCCTCGAGAGAGGTGTTCAGCCCGACTACCTCGTCGCTGAGGCGGTCGCCGGCGACCTTGTAAATCTCAGACTGCGCCTGGTTGACGAGCTCTTCGACCTCGCCCTCGTTCGAATAGCCCATCTGGGCGATCTTCGTGCCGGCTTCGATGAGTCGGCGCAGAGTCGCGCGCTCCGAGACGATCGACGCATAGTAGCTCGCGTTGGCGGCGGTTGGAACGATGCTGGTGAGGGTGTGTAGGTAGTCGATGCCGCCCGCACGTTGAATCAAGCCAGTCTTGGTGAGCTCATCAGATACCGCGATGACGTCGGTTGGCTCGCCCTTCGAATACAAATCGAGGATGGCGGTAAAGATGATCTCGTGCTTTGGCGCATAGAAGTCGCCTGCGCGCACCTCTTCGAAGACCTCGGCGACGGCCTCTTGCGAGAGCATCATGCCACCGAGCGTGCTCTGTTCGGCGAGCTGGTCGTTGGGCAATACCCGCTGATCTGCAATGGGTGGCCCGCTCTGGGGCACCGGTGCTAGAGCCATTTTTCGCCTTTCGATATAACTGTCGCCGAGTAAACCAGACGGGGGCGACAACTAAGCATCGCCGAAACGAAACCCGGATGAAACCGACCCTGTGTAAAGACCTGTGGACAAATCCACAGACACGCCCTAAAAACTGTGCAAAACCTGTGGATAGCCCTGTGCACTGCCTGTGGATAAAAAATGAACTTGCACGCCATCACTGGGCAAGAACCCTGTGGACAAAAAACCTTAACGAGAGTTGAATACTCACTTGAAGGTTGTGCAAAAGAATGCCAGATCGCAAGGTTTCACCATCTTTCACGAGAGTTATCCACAGGCAACAAGCTGCCTGTGCAAAACTGCCATCCTGGTTCAATCGCACTGAGCGGCTAAGGCGCACAGCACGGTTAAAGCAAAGGTGGCCGGCCCGAAGGCCGACCACCCAAAGCTTTGCTAAGAACTACTTAGCGGCAACAACCTGAAGAGTCACGGTTGCAACCAGGTTCTCGTGCAGACGCACGGTTGCCTGGTGGGTTCCGGTGATCTTGATTGGAGCCACGAACTCGATCTTGCGCTTGTCGAGCTCGCCGAGGCCTGCTGCGGCAACTGCTGCAACGACGTCGGCGGTCTTGACGGCACCGAACAAGCGGCCACCCTGGCCAGCCTTGACGACTAGCTTGATGGCTGCCTCTTCGAGGCGGGCCTTCAGGGTGGTTGCCTCTTCGGCGGTAGCGATGGCACGAGCGTCGCGAGCGGCACGAATCTGTGCTACCTGCTTCTCGCCACCCTTCGACCAAACAACGGCGAAGCCGCGTGGCAGAAGGTAGTTGCGGGCGTATCCGTCTTTAACTTCGACGACGTCGCCTGCGGCACCGAGGCCAGTGACCTCGTTAGTCAGAATGAGCTTTGACATTCGATTTCTCCTTAGCGACCGGCACCGGCGTATGGCAACAGGGCCATTTCGCGAGCGTTCTTGACGGCACGGGCAATGAGGCGCTGCTCCTGAACAGAGACGCCGGTGATGCGACGGGCGCGGATCTTTCCGCGGTCCGAGATGAACTTCTTCAGGGTTGCGACATCCTTGTAATCAATGACGCCAACCTTGATTGCCTTAACCGGTGCCAAGACCTTGGCGTTGCGGCTTGGCTTGCGACGGGTGTCGTTTGACTTTCCAGCCATTTGAATCTCCTAGGTTTACTAAATCTTTAGAACGGGGTCTCGTCGGCGGCTGCAGGAGTGCCTGGGTTTGCCCAGCCACCTGCGGTTGCGTTCGACTTAGGGGCGGCG
The DNA here is from genome assembly GCA_947455385.1 of Microbacteriaceae bacterium. Lineage (GTDB taxonomy): Bacteria > Actinomycetota > Actinomycetes > Actinomycetales > Microbacteriaceae > Rhodoluna. Next base: position 5,260 of record CANGNR010000054.1, on the reverse strand, counting down.
GCGTCCCATGGGCCAGCTCCGCCGCCAACCTCGGCAGCGCCCTCACGGGCACGACGAGTGACAGAGGCGGTTGCGTAGCGCAGCGAAGGACCGATTTCTTCGATCTCAAGCTCGAGCGAGGCGCGAGCCTCCCCCTGTGCGCTCTGGTAGGCCGATGGAGCCTTGAGGCGACCGGTCACTACGACGCGCGAACCCTTGGTTAGCGACTGGGCAACATTTTCTGCCAGGTCGCGCCATGCGGTGCAGCGCACCCATACGGTTTCGCCGTCTTCCCATGCGTTGGTGGTGCGGTTGAAGGTGCGAGGGGTTGAACCCACGCGAACGCTTACAACTGCGACCCCACCCTGGGTGTAGCGCAACTCAGGATCATCGGCAAGGTTGCCAACAATCGTGACGTTAAGTTCGCCGGCCATGAAGACTACTCAGCCTTCTTGGCAGCAGGCTTCTTGGCGGCAGGCTTGTCGGAAGCAGCCTTAGGAGCAGCAGCCTTGGCGGCTGGCTTCTCGGCGGCCTTCTCGGCATCCTTTTCTGCCTTGGTGACCTCTGGAACGGCGACAGGAGTGATGTTCACAACTGCCTCGTCGGCACGCAGCACCTTGGTGCGCATGACGGCTTCGCTCAGACGCAGCTGACGCTCGAGCTCGAGAACGCCGGCAGGAGCCGACTTCAGAGCAACGACGGCGTAGATGCCTTCGGTCTTCTTGTTGATTTCGTAAGCCAGACGACGACGGCCCCAGATGTCAACGTTGTCAACGGTGCCTCCACCGTTGCGGATTACGTTGAGGAACTTGTCGAGGCTTGGAGCAACTGTGCGCTCTTCGACGCTTGGGTCGAGGATTACCATTAGCTCGTACTGATGCATGACTAACCCACCTCCTTTGGACTAGAACGGCCACGGGACTTCCGTGACAGGAGGGTATTGGCATCTGTTACTCGTTAAGCCGGCACTGACCGGTCAGAGCAACCTCTCTAGCCTACCTTGCGTTCCACCACTGAAGCAAGCGGATTTCTGCCTCTTCGGGGCCGAGTGGGCCATCCTCGAGACGCAACTCGAGCAAATACTGCCGAGCCTCGCCAACTTCTGGGCCAGGTTTCAAATCAAGGATGCGCATGATCTCTTCTCCCGAGAGATCCGGCCGGATCGCATCTAGCTCTTCTTGAGCCTGCAAGTCGGCGATTCGGCGCTCTAGATCGTCGTAGGCGTGCGCGAGCCGGTCGGCCTTGCGTTGGTTGCGCGTTGTGACATCGGCGCGGGTCAGGGCGTGCAGCCTGGTTAGCAGGTCGCCCGCGTCGCGCACATAGCGACGAACCGCCGAATCGGTCCATGCCTGCTCGCCGTAGCCAAAGAAGCGCAGGTGAAGTTCGATGAGCCTGCTGACCTTTTTGATCGAGTCGTTATCGAACTTCAAGGCCTGCATGCGCTTCTTGGCTATGCGAGCCCCAACCAGATCGTGCTGGTGAAACGAGACTCCGCCGCCTGGCTCGTGCCGCTTGGTGGCCGGTTTGCCGCAGTCGTGTAGAAGCGCGGCAAAACGGAGCACAAAGTCGGGCTCGAGCCCGTAGTCCTTTTCGTAGCCGATGGCCTGTTCGACCACCAGCAGGGTGTGGTCATACACATCCTTGTGGCGGTGGTGCTCGTCGACCTCGAGTTTTAGCGCGGTCAGCTCTGGCAGCACCAGCTCAGCCAGGCCCGAATCGACCAGCACCTCTAGCCCCGCCCGCGGGTGGTTGCCGAGCATCAGCTTGACCATTTCAACCTGGATGCGCTCGGCCGAGATGATGCTGATCCGCTCAGCCATGGCCGCGAGCGCTCCTTCTGTGTCTGGCTCAAGCACGAAGCCCAGCTGCGATGCGAATCGGGCCGCACGCATCATTCGCAGAGGGTCATCCGAGAATGAGATTTCTGGCTTCGATGGGGTGCGAATCACGCCACCGAGCAAGTCTTTGAGGCCGCCAAACGGATCGACGAAGACCCGCTCTGGCAGGCGCAGCGCCATCGCGTTGATGGTGAAGTCGCGGCGAATCAGGTCGTCGTTGAGGTTGTCGCCGAAGGCGACCTCGGGTTTGCGACTGTTTGGGTCGTATTTGTCGGCGCGATACGTCGTGATCTCAACAGTGTCATCGCCGAATCTTGCGCCGATGGTGCCGAAGTCGCGCCCGATGTCCCAAACGGCATCGGCAAACCCGCGCAAGGTCGCCTCGATCTGGTCCGGCAGGGCGGAGGTCGTGAAGTCGAGGTCTGGCGCGGTTCTGCCCAGAAACGCGTCTCGCACCGGCCCGCCAACAAGCGCCAGTTCGAAGCCGGCTGCGGCAAAGCGCTCGCCGAGTCGAGTGACGAGCGGCGACGTGATGCTGCGCTCTAGATTCTCGAGCGCCTGGGCCACCGTCTGCATGGCTTTAAGTGTGCCACTATTCATGGGCGTAGGCTTGGCGTATGAGTTCGCAAGGAGGCCATCGCCCGCAGCACAGGGTTCTCGAAACCTCTGCGGGCGGCTTTGTTCTTGCCGCGGATGGCAGCAATCGCGTTGCCTTGATTGGCCGACTCACTCGCTCGAAGCGTCTCGATTGGTGCGTGCCAAAGGGCCACCCGGAGGGCGACGAAACCATCGAGCAGGCCGCGATTCGCGAGGTTCGCGAAGAGACCGGCCTAGTGGTTGACATAATCACACCGCTCGGCGTTATCGATTACGAATTCAGCGCCGGCCACAAGCGCATAGCCAAGACGGTCCACCACTTTCTTATGCAGCAAACTGGTGGCGAACTTTCGGTCGAGGGCGACCCCGATCAAGAGGCCGTTGAGGCAAAATGGGTGTCATTAGACGAGCTTGTCGGCATTCTTACTCACGAAAACGAACGTCGGATGGCTCGAGCGGTTATCGAGTGGGTCGAAAGGCGGACCTAATGTTCCACGTGAAACATGGCGCCGCTAGGCGCTCGCGCAATTTCGCAAAATCGCTCGTCTCGCTTGTCTTGGTTCTTTCCAGCCCTGGGCTTGCGGCCTCGCCCGCCGGCGCGCTGACGGCGCCATCCGTGCTTTCGACCCCTTCGCCACACCGAGGACTCCCAAAGCCCGACGTCAGAATCGTCCCCGGCAGCACAATAAACCTGGTTTCGCACGACAGCCGCATTCCAATCGCGATACGCAACTATTACGACACCGAGGTCAAGGTGCTCGTGCGCGTCAAGCCAACGAACTTCGGCGTGACCATCCCGGGTGCTGTTCTCGTCTCGGTGCCAGCACAGACCACGGTGCACGCCGAGGTGCCGGTTCAGGCCCTGACCAACGGACCCGTCACGCTACACGCCTGGCTCACCACGACCTCGGGGATTCGCCTCGGCAAGCAGGTCTCGCTCAAGATGAACGTCTCGGCAGACGTCGAGACCGCGATTTTGATCGGTTTCGCGAGCCTGCTTGTGATTCTGGTGGCAATCGGTCTGCCAAGAACCCTGCGCAAGCGCCGCCAACGAGCAGAAGAGGTCGCGTGAGCATCGCCCGCTCCTCGGCGCTAATGGCCAGCGGCACGATTGTGTCGCGCATTCTGGGTTTTGTTCGCGCTGTGATGTTGGCGATGACCATCGGCGTGACTACCAACGTCTCCGACGCATTTGGCGTCGCAAACCAGCTGCCGAACAACGTCTATGCCATCATCGCGGCTGGTGTTTTGAGCGCCGTGCTGGTGCCGCAGATCATCAAGGCAAAATCACACACGGATGGCGGTGCCGGCTACATCGACCGTCTGCTGACTCTCGTGATCTGCGTGTTCGCGCTCGTGACGGTGCTCACCACTGTTGCGGCACCGCTGCTGGTGGGGCTTTACACGCAGGGATGGGGCGCAAATCAGCTGGCTCTGGCCACTGCCTTTGCCTACTGGTGCCTGCCGCAGCTGTTCTTCTACGGCCTCTACTCGGTGTTGGGCGAGGTGCTCAACGCCAATAGCCGCTTCGGGCCATTCATGTGGTCTCCCGTGCTCAACAACGTCATCTCGATTGCCGGCCTCGGCGCCTTCATCTGGATCTTTGGGGCCGACCCGACCGGCCAGGTGAGCGAGTCGATGTGGGAGGGCGACCGAATCTCGCTTTTGGCCGGAACCGCGACCCTTGGTGTGATGGCGCAAGCAATCGTTCTTTTTTGGTCTTGGCGCAAGGTCGACCTGCGCTTCAAATTCAACTTCAACTGGCGCGGGGTGGGGTTGGCCCCGGCGCTCAAGGCGGCCGCCTGGTCTCTCGGCATGGTCATCGTGACCCAGATTGGCGGAATCGTTCAAACCGCTGTCTCGTCACGAGTCATCAATGACCGCGCTACCGCTGGTGGGGCCATCGCCTCGGTCGCGGCCGCGAGCATCGCGTGGCTGATCTTCATGCTGCCGCACTCGGTGTTCACGGTGTCGATCGCGACCGCCTACTTCACCAAGATGAGCGGCCACGCGCACCGAGGCGAACTCGAAGAGATGAAACTCGACCTAACCAGAGGCCTGCGCATGATCGGCGCAATCGCGGTTTTGGCAACGGCCGGACTCATGGTGCTCGCGTATCCGGTTGCACGCATCTTCGTCGGCGAGTACTCGGCCACGGCCGCCCTAGGCAACGTGATCATCGCGCTGATGTTCGGGCTAGTGCCGTTTAGCTTCGTCTTCATGATTCAGCGAGCGTTTTATGCGCTCGAAGACACCAGAACCCCGTTCTGGTTCACCGTGCTTCAAATATCGATTCACATCGCCGGTTCGCTGACCATGTCAGTGACCGTTCCATCGCAGTGGTTGGTTGCCTCGCTCGGAGGCCTGACCAGCTTCAGCGTGCTCGTTCAGGCGCTCGCCGCATACGCGCTGCTGCGCCGCAAGACCGGCGGTTTCGGCAATAACGGCCTGGCCGGCGGTCTTGTGCGCTTTATCCTTGCCGGTCTGTTGGCCGGTGCCGTGGGATTCGGCGTGCTGCAACTGCTCGGCGGCGCTGGCGAGGGGGCTTTTGCCGTGCGATCGGTTCTCACCGCCATCACCGCGAGCGCTGCGGTTTGCGCCGCTATGGTCGCCACCTACGCGGTTTGCCTCAAGTTTCTCGGGGTCGGCGAGGCAGACGAACTGCTGGGCCGGGTCAAGTCGGTTCTAAAGCGGCGTTAGCCGCTCGTTTTTGCGGGGAATACCCGTTCGCTAAAATAGGCTTCTAAGCCCGAATCTTCAGGAGTTCACACATGCGCGACGTCATCATCATTGGTTCGGGCCCTGCCGGCTTCACCGCCGGCATCTACTCGGGTCGCGCCGGCTTG
>CANGNR010000053.1 GCA_947455385.1 Microbacteriaceae bacterium | reverse complement strand
ACTTTGCCACTCGGCCAAGAAACAACAAAAACGATTTCTTCAGACATTTGCCCAACCATTCCGTCAGCGCAAGCGAAGTGCTTACGACTCAGGATTGCAGCAGGGTCAGACGTTTAAGCGTCGGCAGCCGAGCCATCGGCAGCAGCGAGTTGCCCGCACGCGCCGTCGATCTCTTTGCCGCGGGTGTCGCGCAGCGTGGCGGGCACGCCTGCTGCCTCGAGCCGGGCGATGAACTCACGCGTCACCTCTGGGGTCGACGCGGTCCAGATGGAGCCCGGCGTCGGGTTGAGTGGAATCGGGTTCACGTGCACCCAACCTCGGCCTCGCGCATTGAGCTTCTTGGCGAGCAAGTCGGCGCGCCATCCGTGGTCGTTCATGTCTTTGATCAGCGCGTATTCGATCGAAACGCGGCGGCCGGTCTTAGCGAAATAGTCATAGGCGGCATCGAGCGCCTCATCGACCTTCCAGCGGTCATTAACCGGAATCAGCTCGTCGCGCAGCTCGTCGTCTGGGGCGTGCAGCGAAAGCGCAAAGGTGAGCGGCAGGTCTTCGGCGGCAAGCTTGCCGATGGCAGGCACCAGGCCGACGGTCGAAACCGTGATGTTGCGGGCGCTCATGCCAAGGCCGTCGGGCTGCGGAGCAACCATGGTGCGAATGGCCGACATGAGTCTCGCATAGTTGGCCAGCGGCTCGCCCATGCCCATAAACACGATGTTGTTGACGCGCTCGGGGTCTTCGCCCGGCTTGCGCTTGGTTCCGCCGAGATCACCGCGAGCGATGGCCTCGTTGGCGCGAACCACCTGGTCGACAATCTCGGCGGCGCTCAGGTTGCGGGTGAGCCCGGCCTGGCCGGTTGCACAGAACGGGCAGTTCATGCCGCAGCCGGCCTGCGAGCTGACGCACAGCGTGATGCGGCCCGGATACCTCATGAGCACCGACTCAACCAGCGCGCCATCGTGTAGCTTCCAGAGAAACTTAATGGTGTCTTGCTTGTCGGTCTTGAGCGAGCGCAGCGAGGTCATGAGCGTCGGCAGAAGCCCGGCGACGAGCTCTTCGCGGCCATCGGCCGGCAAGTCGGTCATCCGCGCCGGGTCACTCGTGTAGTGCTCAAAGTAGTGCTTCGCGATCTGCTTAGCCCTGAAGCCCGGCAGGCCCAGCTCCTTGACGCGTTCAATGCGCTCGGATGGCGTCAAATCAGCCAAATGCACCGGCGGCTTGCCGCGTTTTGGCTCGGCAAACTGCAGCAGTGGTCGCCCCTCGGCGTCGCGCTTTTGCGTCCAGCCTTCGGTGGCTGGCATTACTTGACGGCGCTCGGCCATGGGGAGGCTCCTAGAAGAGGTGAATCAACTTGGCCACAATCACGAGTAACGCGATGCCGCCAAGGCGATAAACCGCCTTAAACTTTGGCCTCTGCCACCATACCTGCTCGCCAGCCTTCGGTGCACGCCCGAACACGCGAAGCACACTGATGATCAGCGATGGCAGCGGCAGAACCACGAAGCCAATGCGCGCCAGATCAGGGCTTGTGCCCATGCTCTCGACGAGCAGACCAAGCATCAGACCACCAATGGCAAGCGAGAACGAAAGGTTCACGAGACCCGAAGGCAGCACCTGGTGCAGCTTGCTCGAGTTTGGCAAACGGTGCTGAATCAGACCGAGGATGTTCGGAACCACGAACAGGATCGAACCGAGAACCACGTGCCAGTCGAAGCCGATGAGCGCACTTGCCAGGAATCCAAAGACCAGAGCTCGGAGCAACGTCGAAAGCAGTTGCTGCGCGGCCGGAGCGGCCGGCAGGGCCTCTGGCTGAGTGGCCTCAACACGCGCCGGGTAGAGACGCGAGGCTACCTCTTCGAGAACAACACGGATTGCCAGACCAGCGGCGACAGCAACCGGAACGGCCACCTTGAAGTCATCCACCGGAATCGCAACACCAGCCAGCGAAGGCATGAGGCTAATAATCTGCCCAGCCGCCCAGAAACCGATCATCGGGGTCACGGTGATGTCGAAGAATCGCTCCCACCAGTGGTCCATTGTGTTTGCGGCCTTGCGACGCAGAGTTCTGAAAGCGCCAGCAACCAGACGTGGTGTCACGCCTAGGGCCAGGAGCGCCATCAGGAATCTGAAGTCACCAGCCGAGTAAACACCTGCGGTTGCGGCAAGACCAGCGACAAGGATGACCGCACCAATCGCGCCGGCAAGAGCATCCAGCGCACCGATGAAGGCGATTCCCGCGACGATTCCAACCGAAGGCAACAGGAGTAAGCCCGCCGACTGGTTCACGCCAATAGCACCCAGAACGGCAGCTACGAGTGCAAAGACCAGCGAGAAGCTGCCGAGCATTGCCCGAAGGTAGGTTGCGTCGGCAAAAATCTTTGCGCCGAGCGGAAAGACCGGTGCGAACGATCGTGCGAAGCGTTTCGGTTGCGCGTCAAAGGCAATCAAAGCAGCCATCGACCACAGTGGCAGTCGGTCGCCCCAGGCGCTACTGGCTAGGTTAACCGAGCCATCGAGTCGGCCCTTAGACAGGTGGCTAAGGTGTCGAGTCTCAGCCGCAGACTCTGCAGGGTCATTCGACTCCGACTTTGATGGCGAAGAGCCACGAGAAGGAGAAGACCCGCCAGAGCCCGATGGGCCTGCGCCTCCTGCGCCAGCAGAGCCGGCGGCACCAGCCCCGGCAGCTCCAGCGGCGGCACCGGCTGCGGCAGCACCTGCCGCAGCAGCAGCAACCGCGGTGACCACTGTGGTGACGATGTCATTCGCGGTTTGCTGCGGGGCATCGACGGCCGGGTTCACGGCAGGCAGTTTTCGTTGATCAACGTGCGGCGTCGAGCCCGTGCCGCCTGCGTCTGGCGAGGCAGACACGTCTGGCGTGGCCGAAACCTCAGGCGATGCACTCACCGTCGGCTCAGGGCTAGCCGAAGTCGTTGGCTCTGGCGACGCGGTTGGATCCGCGGTCGGCTCGGTCGTTGGGTTCGGCGTCGGGTTTACATCCCCGCCGGTCGTAGCCGCTACCTTGACGGTCTGCACTGCTGACACTGCCGAAAGTCCGGCCGCGCTGGCATTGCGTGCAACCACGGTGACCTTGTATTCGACACCGGTCTCTACGTTGGCAATTGTGCAAACCGTTGCCGAGGTGGTCGAGCAGGTGTAGGTCTTGCCGCCACCGGTCGCGGTCACGCTGTATCCAGTGATCGGCGAGCCGCCGTTGCTTGGTGCGTTCCAGTCAACGATGATGTCGTTGCCACTGGCTCGAGCGCTGGTCACCACAGGCGCACCAGGAGCAACCGCGTGCATGGTGAACGACTTCTGCGTGCTAGCCGCCTCATACAGCGAGTCGGCAGCAACGGATGCTGTCACAACGCAGGTCGCGGCAACGCTCGCAGAGAGCACTCCGGTCGAACCGTTGATTGCACAGGCGCCATTGGCGTCGCCGGCGAGCGAGAACCTGACCGCTCCGCCACCAACCGACGGTTCGCCGGCTAGGTCGAGCTTGTGGCCAAAGGTCCAGGTGCCGGATCCGCCGGTGATCGCGATGGTGCGAGCCGCCTTGGTGACGTGAACGGTAACCTGCACTGTCACAGGGTTGAAGGCGTCGGTGTCATCCGGGGTGAAGACCACCGCGACGCTGTGGTCGCCAGGGGTCAAGACCGCCGAGTCGTCGACGAATGCAAACGAACCGGATGCGTCAACCGCGCCACCGCTGAGGTGCGATGCCGAAAGCGGCGCACCGTAGCTAATCGAGGATGCGCTCGGCACCTGCGAGACCACTACGTCAACCGGGCCAGCCTGGTTGTCGCGCACGGCGGTCAGGCTGAATGCGTTGGTCGCCGCGGTGTAGTTGTCGTCGGCATCAACCGAGACGCCGATAACGCAGACCTCGTTTGCCACCGCGGTGGTGACATTGCCGTTGGCATCGACGACACACGAACCCTGGGCCACCAAGAAGTGAACCTGGCCGCTACCGGCCGAAGGGCTGACGTTGACCGGGCGAGGTGCACCGAAGTGCCAGACGCCATTGCCGGCATCGATGTCGAGCCCGCGGGTCGCCTTGTTGACGTGCACGTTCACGTGAATGGTGACCGGGTTGTAGGCAGCCAGATCAGCCGGCGTGAACACGACGGCAACCGAGTGGTCACCGGCCGAGAGCACTGCCGAAGGGTCGGCAAACTCGAAGGTTCCAGCAACATCGGCGCCGTAGCCACCGGTGAGGTTCGAAGCCGTGAGGCTCTGGCCGTAGGTGATGTCGCTGGCGGTTGGGTTTTGGCCGATCGGTGCGTCAACCGCGCCACCGTTTCCGCCGCCACCGTTGCCGCCACCGCCGCCGTTTTCGGCAAGGGTGCGGGTCGAAACAGCCTGCGAGTCGCCCGAGTAGGCCGAACCGTTGCTTGCGATGACCGTCACCGAGTATGCGGTGTCGGCGGTCAGACCGTTGATGTCACACTCGAGCGCAAAGAACGCGTCGCACGAAGCGGTGGTTCCGTCACTAGCGGTTGCGGTAGCAACGTAGTGGTACACGTCGGTGCCACCATCGAAGCTCGGGGCATCCCAGTTGACGTGAATCGCGTTGATCAAAGGCGATGCGTGCACGTTTCTGGCAACCGAAGGGGCAACAGGAGTCGCGCCCATCGAGAAGTCCTGCGACAGCGCGATGTAGGTGCCGTCAGAGGCAACCGAAGAGTTGTAAACGCAGGTCTCGTTTGCGCGAGTTGCCTTGACCACTCCGTTTGCGTCAACGGTGCAGGCACCAGAGACGACGTGGTAGCTGACCGCGCCGGCGCCCTCCATTGGAGCCGCAGCGCCATCCCAGTCGGTGCCATAGAGCCAAGGCCAAGCATTGTTGCCCGTGAACTGGATGGCGCGCCACTTGAGTTCGGCGTGCACGGTGATGTTTGCGGTGATCGAGGTGTAGTTGACCTGGTCATCCGGGGTGAACTCAACCACGACCGAGTGGTCGCCGCCGGTTAGGGTCTGGCCAGGGTTCTGCCACGACCAGGTGCCCGGTACGTCGGCAGAGCCACCGTCAAGCGCAACGCTCGAGAGCGGGTCACCGGCATACAACCCGGATGCGCTCGGCAGGCTCAGGATCGTCGGGGTGCCCGTTGGCTTCGCGGCGGCAGACAGCGTGATGGTGTCGTTTGCGTCGTTGAAGTTAGGGTCGCCCGTGACCAATGCCGCAACGACACAGTCTTCGCCAGCGATGGCGGCAACGAGTTCGTTGTTGTTTTCGATCACACAGGTGCCGCTGGTCACGCTGAACTGCACGTTGCCGGCTCCACCGCTAATCAGCGCGTTGAGCTGAAGGTGGTCGCCGACCTGCCAGTTGTTGGCGCCTGGCGCCGAAATGGTCAGGGTGCGAGCCGCCTGGTTGATGTGCAGTGGCACCTGGATGGTCTGGTTCGAGTAGTGAACCTGGTCATCCGGGGTGAACACGACGTCAACCGACTGGTCGCCAGCGTCGAGCACATCTGCGGGGTTCGCAACCGCGAAGGAGCCCGCCACGTTTGCCGAGCCACCAGTGAGGGTTGCCTCGCCCAGGGTCTGGCCGTAACTGATGTCGGCAAGCTCTGGGTTTTGATCGATGGTCAACGGTGGATACGCCACGGTGGCTGCGGTGTGGAAGGAGGTCGTTGCTGCCACGGAGTTGAAGTTGCCGTTGCTCGAGAAGATCTCGACCGTATAGTCGCTGTCTGGGGTCAGATTGGTGAAATCACACTCGAGGCTGCTGGTCTCGCAACCGTCGACTATTCCGCCATTCGAGTCGTAAAGATTGACACCGTAACCGGTTAGGTCCTGGCCGCCGTCGTCGGCAGGCACATCCCAGTTGATCTGAACCGAGGTGTCTGTCGGGGTGGCAAGCAGGTTCTGCGCAACACCCGGCGCGAGTGCCGAGGCGTGCGAAGTGCCATCCAGGCTGGTTGCCAGGTAGGTAGCATCTGCATCGACCGCTGCCCTATATGAACAGTCTCCCGCTCTGATTGCGGTCAGCTGGCCATTCTCGTCGATCGAACAGTTTCCGCTAAGAATGCTGTAGTTGATCGTGCCATTGCCCGCGCTGAGCGACGCGCTGGCGTCGTGAATCTGACCGAATACCCAAGCTGCCGCTGGGTCGGTGTTGAACGACAGGCTGTGCGAGGCCTGTGCCTGGTGAACCGTCACGGTGAACACCACTGGCAACCAGTTGTCGGCGTCGTCTGGCGTGAAGGTCACGCTTGCCTCGTATGGAAAACTGACTGGCACGATGCTCGGGTCGGTGAACGCAAAGGTTCCCGGGGTGTCGACACTGTGGACGCCGCTAATCGACGAATCGGCTAGCGACTGGCCGAGTTCAATGTCGGCGGCAACAGCGTCTCCGCTGAGCTCAGTGGTCTGCCAAGCGAATGGTGCATCAGAGTAGATGTTCCAACCCAGGTTCTGGGTGAGGTCTTCACGAGCGGCCACTGCGGTGTCCATGTAGCGACGACCGTATGCACCCAAGCTGACGTTGTGAATGCCCTGGTTGTCTAGCGAGACCAAGAAGTCGGAGTACTGGGTCGGGCTCATGTGAGTCCAGTTCAGGGCATTGTCTGCCCAGTGCAGGTTTGGCAACTGCCAGCCGCTGAGGTCCTGACGAAACTTAACGGCCGAGTCGAACATAGCGCTCATGTTCTGCAGGCTTGTGGTGTTCCAGGTTGAGACGTCGCCGTTGAAAGCGCTGGCGTCATAGAACATGGCGTATGCCGAGGTCACGTGGCTGAAGTCCCAGTTCGAGAGATCCTGGTTGAAGGCGCTGGCGCCAAAGAACATGGCGTCGGTGTTGGTGACGTTCGACATGTTCCATTTAGAAAGCGACTGGTTGAACTTCTGGGTGGTCCTGAAGACGCCGCCCATGTTCTGAACCTTCGAAACATCCCAGTCGTTAACGGGCTGGTTGAATGACTGGGTGTTTTCGAACATCTGGCTCATGTACTGAACGTTCGACATGTCCCAAGTGTTGACCGGCTGGTTGAACGCAACCGAACTCTGGAACATACCGGACGCGTTGACCAGACTGCTCGTGTTCCAGGCACTGAGGTCTTGGTTGAACACGGGAGTGTCATGGAACATGCCGCTGGCACTAGTCACGTGGCTGAAGTCCCAGTTGCCCAATGGCTGGTTGAAAGCCTGCGCGTAGCCAAACATGCCGTCGGTGTACTGCAGGCTGCTCGTGTTCCAGCCGTTGAGCGACCCGTTGAAGGCCTGCGTACTCGCGAACATATTCTGCGCATACTGCAGGTTCGGGGTGTTCCAGCCATCGAGGGACTGGTTGAAGGCCTGGGCTCCCGCGAACATGCCGTTGGCGTTCACCAGGGATGCCGTGTTCCAGTTGCCGATCGGTTGGTTGAAGGCGTGGCTGTCTTGGAACATGCTGCTCATGTCGGTGACGTGGGAGACATCCCAGTTAGAGATATCTCTGTTGAAGTCAGAGCCCGTGAACATCAGGCTCATGTTCTCAACATTGCCGGTGTCCCAGGCGCTGATGTCTCCGTTGTAGTGAGACTGGTAGAACATCGCCCACATGTCTTTGACCTGAGAGGTGTCCCACCCGTTTAGCGAATAGGTGAACGAGTTAGCACCCTGAATCATCTGGCGCATGGTGGTCACGTGCGAAGTGTTCCAACTTGCAATCGGTTGGTTGAATGACTGGGCGTTGTTGATGACGCCGTCCATGAAGATTGCGCTTCCGGTGTTCCACGAGCCAATCGGCTGGTTAAACGAAGTGGCGCTGCGGAACATCCACGAGAAATCGGTTACCTTGGACGTATCCCAGGTGCCGATTGGCTGGTTGAAGACCTGGTCCTCTGCAAACATTTCGCGCATGCTCGCCACATTGCTGGTGTCCCAGCCAGAAATGTCGCCGTTGAATGCTGTATCTCTGAACATGCCCGACATGTCAGTGACATTAGAGGTGTTCCAAGCTGAAAGGTCTTGGTT
>CANGNR010000052.1 GCA_947455385.1 Microbacteriaceae bacterium | reverse complement strand
TCGTGCTGGGTGCGCGCGTCTGGAATCAGGCTCACGGCTCCAACGGTGCCCTGGATCGTGTCGAGCATGGTCAGACCGGTGAACACGTGCATGGTCAGGGTCTTCTCGTGGTCGCGCAGCGACTCCCACGACTGAATGTCGTTCGATACTGGCACCTTCTCTGGCAGCCAGAAGTTCTGGGTCAGGCGGTTCCAAACATCCAGGTCAACTGGGTCTTCGATCTTGTTCCAGTTGATTGGGCGGCTAATGAGCTTTACGGCCATGATTGCTTCCTTTGTGTTTCTTAGAGCATGCAGCTGACGCAGGTGTCGACCTCGGTGCCGGTCAGTGCCTGCTGGCGAATGCGAATGTAGTAGATGGTCTTGATGCCCTTGCGCCATGCGTAGATCTGCGCCTTGTTGACGTCGCGGGTGGTGTCGGTGTCCTTGAAGAACAAGGTCAGCGAGAGGCCCTGGTCGACGTGCTGGGTGGCAACCGCGTAGGTGTCGATGATCTTCTCAGGACCAACCTCGTATGCGTCGTCGTAGTACTCCCAGGTCTCCTCCGAGAGGAACGGGGCTGGGTAGTACACGCGGCCGAGCTTGCCCTCTTTGCGAATCTCAATGCGAGATGCGATCGGGTGAATCGAGCTGGTCGAGTTGTTGATGTACGAGATCGAACCGGTTGGTGGCACGGCCTGGAGGTTCTGGTTGTAGATGCCGTGCTTCATGACCGAAGCCTTCAGTTCCTTCCAGTCATCCTGGGTAGGAATCGCGACGTTCGAACCGGCGAAGAGTTCCTTGACCTTGTGAGTTGCAGGAGCCCACACCTGGTCGGTGTACTTGTCGAAGAACTCGCCCGATGCATACTTCGAGTTTTCGAAGTTGTGAAAGGCCGACTTGCGCTCGATGGCGAGCTTGTTCGAGGCCTTGATGGCGTGGTACACGACGGTGTAGAAGTACATGTTGGTGAAGTCCAACGCCTCTTCGCTGCCGTAGTGCATCTTTTCGCGGGCAAGGTAGCCGTGCAGGTTCATCTGGCCGAGGCCAATGGCGTGCGACTTGTGGTTGCCATCGCTGATCGAACGAACCGACTCGATGTCTGACTGGTCAGAAACCGAGGTCAGGGCGCGAATCGAGGTCTCGATGGTCTTGCCGAAGTCTGGGCCATCCATGACCATCGCGATGTTCAGCGAGCCAAGGTTGCACGAGATGTCTTTGCCGATCTCGTTGTAGCTGAGGTCTTCGTTGTAGGTGGTCGGGGTGTTGACCTGAAGAATCTCAGAGCAGAGGTTCGACATGTTGATGCGGCCCTGAACCGGGTTGGCGTTGTTGACGGTGTCTTCGTACATGATGTACGGGTATCCCGACTCGAACTGCAGTTCGGCGATGCGCTCGAACAGGGTGCGGGCCTTGATCTTGGTCTTGCGAATGCGAGGGTCGTCGACCATCTCCTGGTACCTCTCGGTGATCGAGATGTCGCCAAACGGAATGCCATAGACCTTCTCGACGTCGTAAGGCGAGAAGAGGTACATGTCTTCGTTGTCCTTGGCCAGGTGCATGGTGATGTCTGGAATCACGACGCCGATCGACAGGGTCTTGATGCGGATCTTCTCGTCGGCGTTCTCACGCTTGGTGTCGAGGAAGCGCATGATGTCTGGGTGGTGTGCGTTCAGGTAAACGGCACCGGCACCCTGGCGCGCACCCAGCTGGTTGGCATACGAGAATGCGTCTTCGAGAAGCTTCATAACCGGGATGATGCCCGAGCTCTGACCCTCGATCTTCTTGATTGGTGCGCCATATTCACGGATGTTGCTCAAGCTGAGGGCAACGCCGCCGCCGCGCTTTGAAAGCTGCAGTGCCGAGTTAATGCCGCGCGAGATCGACTCCATGTTGTCTTCGATGCGCAGCAGGAAGCACGAGACGAACTCGCCGCGCTGCTTCTTGCCACAGTTCAAGAAGGTTGGGGTTGCTGGCTGAAAGCGACCCGAGATGATCTCTTCGACGAGGTTGATGGCAACCTCTTCTTTGCCCTCGGCCAGGGCCAGGGCAACCATGACCACGCGGTCTTCGAAGCGCTCGAGGTAGCGGTTGCCATCGAAGGTCTTGAGTGCGTAGCCGGTGTAGAACTTGTAGGCGCCCATGAATGCCTCGAAGCGGAACTTCTTCGAGTAGGCGAGCTTCTCGAGCTCTTCGATGAACTCGTAGCGGTACTGGTCGAGAACAGACTTCTCGTAGTACTCGTTCTCAACCAGGTAGTCGAGGCGCTCCTTCAGGCTGTGAAAGAAGACGGTGTTCTGGTTGACGTGGTCGAGAAAGTACTTGCGGGCGGCAAGTTTGTCTTTGTCGAGCTGCAGCTTGCCGTCTTCATCCCAGAGGTTGATCATGGCGTTCAGCTCGTGATAGCTGAGGGCGCTCTCGATTGCGGTGGTTCCGGTTGCTACGCCGGAATCGTCTAGTTCTACTACCTGAGTTCCCACAGTATGTTCAGCCTTTCTTTCAACTGCGCTACATCTTCTGGTGTACCCAGGAGTTCGATCCGCTGAATCAGCGGAACTCCGAGCTTTGCCGAGACGATGTCTCCTGCGAGTCCGTATGACTCACCGAAGTTGGTGTTACCGGTGGCGATTACACCTTTGATGTGTTTCCGATTTTCTGGATTATTCAGAAACTTGATTACCTGTTTCGGAACCGACGTCTTTTCTTCGCCGGATCCGTAGGTGGGGACTACGAGAACGCTGTCGCGGCCGTAGGTGAAGCTTGCGGCCTCATCGGTTTTTAGGGGGATGCGAACCGAGTGGAGGCCAAGTTTTTCTACGAGCCGTTTGGTGTTCTCGGAGACGCTTGAGAAGTAAACGACGTCGTACATGACTGAACTAGGCGGTCTTTAGGGCCTTGATTTGGTCCATGCGAAAGCCGCTCCAGTGGCTATCGCCAGAGATCACGACAGGTGCCGAGGTGTAACCGAGCGCCTTGACCATCTCAAGTGCTACTGGGTCTTGGCTCATGTCGACCTCTTCGAATTCGACATCGATGCTCTTCAGCATGCGCTTGGTGCTCTCGCACTGTACGCACGATGGAAGGCTGTAGACCTTTACTTCTGCCATGACGCTCTCCTTCGAGTCGCCGGGGTTTTTAGCCCCGTTTTTCGGTTCTTGTTGATAAATCTTCGCTTTGACGCTTTTCTACGATAGCAGAAAAACCACTAGATGTAGTAGTCAATCACAAAAAAGTACCTGTATTTAGTGTTTTTTAAGGTTGCCTGCCTATTTTGGTGGGTTTTGCATCAAAACCGCGGATGCCCGTGGCGTGTCGCAAAAATCTTCAAAATAATTCACTCGGCTACACGAAAACCGGCCCATCCCTAGTCAAAATTGCTCGCATGAGCGCTCTCGAAACCAACATTTGGATCCTCGCTGCCACCTGTCTTTTAACATGGCTGCTGAGCCTGCCCACCAAAGACACATCCTGGGTTGACCGCATCTGGTCGATCGTGCCCGCCGTGTATGCCTGGGTATTCGCCGCCGGTGCGGCTTTTGCCAACCCTCGGCTCAACCTGCTCGCCGCCGTCATCACACTCTGGGGTGCGCGACTGACATTTAACTTCGCCCGCAAGGGTGGCTACCGACCCGGCGGCGAGGACTACCGCTGGGAGGTGCTGCGAGCTGGCATGAAGCCGTGGCAGTACCAGGTCTTCAACATAGGTTTCATCGTGGTCTTTCAAAACGTTCTGCTACTCATGATCACCATGCCGATGAACGACCTGCTCGGCGTTGCCCCCGGCCTCGATGCCACGGATGTTGCCCTGGCGCTGCTGTTTTTGGGTCTGCTCGCGCTCGAGACCGCTGCCGACCAGCAGCAGTGGAACTTTCACCAGAAGAAGAAGGCTGAGGCTGCTGCCGGCCGCAGCGTGGTTCCGGGCTTCCTGACATCCGGGTTGTTCTCGATCAGTCGCCACCCAAACTTCTTCGCCGAGCAGGCCCAGTGGTGGGTGGTGCTGCTGTTTAGCGTCGTTCGGGTGGGCATCACTTCGACCAACTGGATCGGGGCAGTCGTGCTCACGGCGCTGTTTATCGGTTCGTGCCGATTCACCGAGCAGATTTCGCTCTCGAAGTATCCCGAGTATGTCGCCTACCAGAGGCGCGTCAGCGCGATGGTTCCCTGGTGGCCTAAGCGCGCCAGCTAACCGGCGCTGCTAACGGCGCAGCCGCCGTGCCGGGCGACTACTTGAGTTCTCGCAACCACTGGCTTGAGGTGCGGCCCTCTTTGCGCATCTTTTCGAGGCGCATTGCGAGCCAAACCATCACGCCGGCGAGCACGAGCAGCAGCACCCAGAGGAACCAGCTGGTGTCGCTTGCCTGAGCAAAGCCTGCTGGTAGTGCGGTGACCAGCACGCCGACAAGACCCGGATAGAAGAGACCGGCGACCTCGCGCATCGTGCCGAGCACCAACATCACCATCGAAACGGTGATCAGGATGCTGAAGCGCCACCAGTCGACCGGGTGACCGCCGCCGAGTGTCTGCAGCGAGACCACGACCGACGGCGCCAGCGCGATGGTGATTGGGATTCCGAAGTAAACCAGCGAGCTACCCTTAGCCTTGCCGGCCATCCTGGCAATGCCGAGGATTCCAGCCAGGGCTAGACCCGCGGCCAGTGCCGTGTTGGTGACGGCGAAGTCCTGGCTGCTCTGCGACGCCACCGCGGGCACAACTAGCAGGGTCAAGCCGGCGATGCCCATGCTTGCGTTGGCAAGGTTGCCCTTTAGTAGGCCGAAAGTGAGCAGAGCCGCCGACACTGCAAGAACGATGATTTCACGAGCGATCTGGTCTGGCTGCAGTTCAACGAACCTCGTGCCCCACGCCGTGTAAGTCCAGAAGGTCGAAGGCAGCAGCGCAATGCCAATCGGGAGCCCCCAGCTAAACAGCGAGCTCTTGAGTTTGAGGTGTTTGAGGGCCAGGCGGTGAACCCCCAGCACTGCAATCGCGGCGAGCAGCGAATAGATTTCTGGGCCCTCAAAACTCGGAGCTAGGCGGTTGTTCACAGTAGCCGCAATCGCCAGCGCTGTTCCCACGGTCGACAGATAGCCGAGAGCGATGGTGCCGCGGGTTGGGTTCTTGCGCAGGCGCACGAGCACGATGGCGGCAATGAGACCCGCTCCAAGGATGCGTCGCAGATCGGCGAGGCTGTCGTCGCGACCAACCAGACCGTAGCCGAGCGAGAGTGCGGCAACGAGGATCGCCGGCACCTCAAATAGCAACCAGTGGCGAACCTTGCTGGCGGCATCCTTGGCAATCAGGGTAGTGGCGCTAGTCGAGCCAGCGATAAGCAGCGAGTAGATCTCGGGGCCGTTGAACTGCGGCAAACCCGAGCTGATTGTGAAGGCACTCGAGGCTGCGAGGGCTGCGAACGAAAGGTAGCTAATAGCGAGCCAGCCCTCCTTGCCGCCGCGACGCAAACGAATCAGCGCGAAAGCCGTGATGAGCGCGCTAGCCAGAATGCGGCGGTAGTCGTCCACCACAGACACGGCGCCGTCGGTCTGCAGGGTTCCGAAGACCAGCGAGACAAACGCGGTGCCGAGAATCGGCGTATCGATGAGCAGGGTCTTCGAAGCGCCCTCGAACGCAACCTTGTGAAGCAGCACGGATGCGATTAGGCCTACCGAGAGCCAAACCGTGTATGGCTCAGGGCTGGCTGGCTGGAGTCCCGCGATGTGGGTGAGCGTTGCGGCGATGGCCGAGATGGCCAGGTTGCTAAGTAGGAACAGCGCGCCGGATGCTCGCTTGCCGAGAGCGGCGCCGTTGAGTCGGGCAATCAGCGAGAACACCGCCAGGGCCGAGATCACGAACCAGCGCACATCGATGGAGTGACTCTGCTGCGCATACTCGCCGATTGTGATTAGGCCAAAAGCCGCGTATGCGAGCGAGAGCACTCGCAAGGTTTCTTCACCAGAAAACGCGGATGCCTTGCCCGAGCGCTTAACCCTCGTGAGTGCTAGCGATGCCAGCGCAAACACTGCCAGCAAGCCAAGCACCATAAAGGAGTCTTGGTTTGAGGCCGCGTGCCAGGTGGAGTTCTGCGCAGCTAGGCCAATGGCGAAGGATCCGGCAATCGCTACCAGGGAGGTTACCGTCTTGATAGCAGGTTCTGTATCTGTGCGACGGTTGAGCGCCCAGATGTGGCCGGCGGTGATTGCGGCTACGAATGCCAACTGCACCGCATAAACGGTCAGAAGCGAGGATGCCTGAACATTCCACATGTTGAGGAAGAAGGCCGCGAGAATCAGCACGAATCCGATCTGAAGCTTGCTGGCCATGCGGGTCACGGCTCCGAAACCGTAGTTGATGGCAACGAGGCCCATAAGAAGTGAAGTTAGGGTAAGCGCCGTAACTTCGACATTCGGGTTGTATCGCAACTGAAGGCCAACGATTGCGACAACGGCCTGACCCAAGTAGTGGTGTGCGGTGAGAATCGCGTCTGCCTTGCCTGAAAGCGGTCCGCGCAGGGCTAGCAGCTGAGTGACCACCGAGTATGCCATGAATGCAACCGCATAGAGGAGTGCGTCATTGACTGTGCTCTGGGTCGGCACTGTCGAGACGCTGGCCAGAAGCACGATAACCGCGGTGACGCCGAAGGATATCCATGCGGTGATGGTTTCGGTTGCCTCTTGCTTGCGTCCCTGAAGTAGCCAGCGAAGGGCCAATGGCAGGTTTGCGGCGATGGCGAGGGCGAGCACCTTAAGGGTGTGCCCCGCACTCGGAGCCTGGCCGAAGAGTGAACTTGAGGCTAGGGCGATAAGACCGATGCCGTTGACCACGATTGATGGCCAGGTGTTGCGCGAAGTCTCGAGTCGATAGTCGGCGAGAGTCAAAATGACCGAGAAGCCGAGCATGAACCAGCCGATGTAGTTCTGTGAGTTGCCATCGAGCTGCAGGGCCTGCAGATTCCAGAAACACCAGAGGCCTGCGCTGACCCAGATCATTGCCGTTAGCAGGTTGAGGCTTGGCTGAAGCGACTTAGCGCGCGGGCTGAACCAGACGACACCAAGGATCACGAGCAGTGAGGCAATTTCGTTGGCCCAGAGCGCAGGGATCGTGGAGCTAGCGCTGATGATTGCCGCGGCAAACGAAATGAACGCCGTGCCATTGGCAACTTCAACGAGTCGCGCCTTGGGTTCATCTGTGGTGAACAGTTGGTCTGACCAGTGCTTTGCGGTGAGCGAGACCCCCACGGCAACCAAGGTCAGGATGGCGATTGTGGTGAAGAGCACGCCAAAGTTCGGTGTCGCCGAGAAGCGTTGCTGGTAGAAGCTCGAAATAGTTGCTCCAACACCAGCGACAATCTGCAACAGGGTGGCGAAACGAGCTGCGGTGAAGAACGCATTGTCTTGACGAACCGCTAGGTCTTCGTAGTACTCGCGGTATTCGTCGTCGGGAATCTCGGCCGCGGGAATCGACCGAAGCACCTTGCTGCCATAGAGCGTGGCTACGGCTGTGATGGTAACGATGCTCAGGTTGATGAGCGCCCACTCTGGGCCGGCGGTGCGGAGGTTGTCGAGCACTGGCCCAAGCTCGAGGGTAACCGCCGAAGCCGCGAGGCTGAGAAGCGCGATCGCCTTGAAGCCGCTCAGGCGCGTGGCTCGCGCCGAGAAGGTAGCCGACACGGCAACGATGAAGAGCTCGATAGCCCACCACCAGCCGGGTTGTGTCTGCCAGTCGAACTGCCATGTGAATGGCTTGCTGATCATGGCGCCAACGTTCCACAGGGTGGCCAGCTGCATCGAGGAGGTGAAGGCCGCTAAGAACGTCGCCACGACTGCCGATGACCTGCGCATCTTGAATGCACCAAAGCCTGAGGCGATTGCGATGCCGCCGGTGACGGCCGTGAAGCCCCACTCATTCAGCTTGCCCTGGTACTGGGCCACGAAGACGCTGCCGGCAACCAGCACCATGAGCGCAGCGGCGATGATGAGCCACTGCTGAAGTGAGAAAGTGACCTTTGGCTTCTTGAAGGTTGGCTTGG
>CANGNR010000051.1 GCA_947455385.1 Microbacteriaceae bacterium | reverse complement strand
GGCAGCGGCACGCGGCAGCCGTCGCGGCCAACTCGCTTGCCCTTGGTTCTGAAGTAGGTGGGGTCTTGGCGGTACTTGCCCTCGAGCGAAGTGTGCTCTGGCAGTCCGAGCTCCTCGCCCTGATACATATAGACCCCGCCTGGCAGACCCATCATGAACGAGGATGCAGCGCGGCCCTTTCGCAGGCCAACAGCTTCATCCGGCTTGTTCGAGTCTGGGCCGATGCCGTCGCCCTGCGGTGGCAGATTGCCGCCAACATAGCCCAGGCGCGAGACGTGGCGAATGGTGTCGTGGTTCGAGAGCACCCAGGTGCTCGGCGCACCTACCGAGCCAAACGACTTGAGCGACTCCTCGATCGAGGCAACCTGGCCCTCTTTGGTCCAGGCGGCAAACATGTAGCCAAAGTTGAAGGTCTGGTGGTACTCGTCTGGGCGAACCCAGCGGGCCATGCGCTCGACCGGCGGAATCCACGCCTCGGCACACATCACGCGGTCGTCATACTCGTCGAGAATCTTGCGCCAGCGGCGATTGATCTCGTGCACTCCGGGCTGACCCCAGTATGGGTTGGCAACCTCGAGCTCGGCGATGGTCATGTCGCCCTCGGGCTTTACTCCGCCCATCTCGGTCGAGAACTGCTTGGTGTCGGGCAGGCCGTCGCGCTTGATCATGCCGTGCGCAACGTCGATTCTGAAGCCGGCGGCACCTCGGTCGAGCCAGAAGCGCAGCACGGTGTCGAACTCGTCGCGAACCGCTGGGTTCTGCCAGTTAAAGTCGGGCTGCGACGAGTCAAAGATGTGCAGGTACCACTGGCCGAGCTTGCCGTTTGCTTCACGGATGCGGGTCCAGGTGCTGCCACCGAATACCGATGGCCAGTTGTTCGGGGCCTTACGACCGCGCCATCCCTTGCCGTTTCTAAAGATGTACATGTCGCGCTCAGGCGAACCGGGGGCTGCCTTGAGCGCCTTCTGAAATAGCTCGTGCTGGTCTGAAGAGTGGTTCGGCACGAGGTCGACGATGATCTTGATGCCGTGGGCCTTGGCCTCGGCCACCAGATTGTCGAAGTCGGCGAGCGTTCCAAACAGCGGATCGACATCTTTATAGTCAGAGACGTCATAGCCCGCGTCTTTCTGCGGCGACTTGAAGAATGGCGAAAGCCAGATCGCGTCGATGCCAAGCTCGGCCAGGCTATCGAGCCTCGCGGTGATGCCCTTGAGGTCGCCCATGCCGTCGCCGTCGCCGTCGGCGAACGATCGAGGGTAGATCTGATAGATCACGGATGAACGCCACCATTCGGCGTTGTCGGGGGTCGCATAGAGGATGTCGGTTTTAGCCATGGAATACAACTTACTCGCGAGTGGAATTCAGCAAACGCTTGCTCGTGAAATTCGTGAAATATTCGCCCTTTCAGGCCTTTGTAATGAATCCGTTATCGAAATAATCGGCCTTTTCGTTGTTCGGCCCCTCGGTTAGGAGAAAGATAGGGGATGACTTGAACTCAAGTCCTTCATCTGACATCAGTTCGAAAGGGTACACATGAAGATCAGCAAGCGCGGCGTATCCGCCGCAATTGCGACCGTAGCCACCGGAGCACTCCTTGCTCTCGGAACCCCAGCTATTGCCGCAAACCAGACCGTAACCCTGTGGGTTGACTCGGGAACCGCAACCGCCATTGGCAAGGAAGTCAAGGCATTCGGAGCCAAGAACGGCATCACCGTTAACGTCGTCACCAAGGACTTCGGCACTCTACGTGCAGCTGCCATCACAGCAATTCCTACCGGCAACGGTCCTGACATCCTCTCTGGTGCTCACGACTGGACTGGCAAGCTTGTTGGTGCTGGTGTCATTGCCCCTGTGAACCTCGGCGCAAACGCCAAGAGCTTCTCGTCCTCGGTGCTTTCGGGCTTCCAGGTCGGTGGCAAGCTCTACGGTGTGCCAGGTTGGACCGAGAACATCGCTCTCGTTTACAACAAGAAGTTCACCTCGACCCCAACCACCAACCTCAAGACCGCTGTTGCTAACGGCGACGTCGAGGTCGGTTTCGACAAGAACAACGGTGACCCATACCACTTCTCGGTATTCAGCACCTCGTTCGGTCTGAGCCAGTACAAGCGTGCCAACGGCACCTGGACCACCACCATCGGCATGGGTGGCGCCAACGGCGCCAAGTACGCTGCTTGGTTGGCATCGGCCAAGGGTGGCAAGGCTCTGACCTCGGGTCTCGGATGGGACCAGCTCAACGGTCAGCTTCAGGATGGCGTTGTCAAGTACTGGGTCACCGGTCCTTGGGCAGTCGGCGCTCTTCAGGGCGAGCACAGCTACAAGAACGCAGCTGGCGCAACCGTCAAGTCGACCCCAATGAAGGCTAGCGACATCGGTGTGGCATCGTTCCCATCGGTTGGCGGCTCGACCGTTCACCAGTTCTCTGGTGTACGCGGTTACTGGGAGTCCGTCAAGGTTCCAGGTTCGGACAAGGCCGTTTCGGTCGGTAAGGTCCTCGACTTCCTAGCTGGCCCAGTTGCTCAGCTTGCGTCGTACAACAACAGCAAGAACACCCCAGCCAACCAGGTTGCTCTGTCGAAGGTCGCTGACCCAATCGTCAAGGCATTCGGCCAGGCCGGTGTCAACGCTTACCCAATGGCATCGTTCGTCTTCCAGGACACCACCTGGTCGAAGATCGGTCTCGCCGAGGCTGGCCTCATCGCCGGCAAGGGCGACTCGAACCCAGCCAAGTACTGGCAGGACGCCATGACCGCTCTGCAGACAGTTATCGACGCTTCCTAGTCGACAGCTGGCTGAAAAGCTAGAAATCGGGGCTCTCCGCAAGGGGAGCCCCGATTTTTTTAACCGCTCAAAAAAGCAAGCGCTTGCTTTTCCAAAATGTAACGAAAGGGACTCGGAAACCACCTTTCACGGCGGGCCTATGCCGATAGGCTTTAGGGGTTCTGCTCTAGAAGAGAAAGCGGCAAGGTCACCAACGACATGTCTGAAATTCGTGAACTCACCGATGTCAAAGCTCAAAAGCGCCGGGCGAAAGACGCCAAGGCGCTCTACGGCGGAACCCCGTCGCTTCACGGCATCCTGATCAAAATTGCGCTTCTCGCGATTGTTGACGCCGCAGGTGTTTTTGCGGCGATGCAGCTGGTGGGCTTTCAGCAGTGGGGCTACTTCTACACCGAAGTTGCAGTGCTCCTCGTGCTCAACTTTGCCTACCTTCGCCGTGGCGGACTCCCAGGCAAGTACCTGGCTCCCGGCGTTCTCTTTCTGATTGCTTTTCAGGTCTCGGTAGTTTTCTATTCGGCATACATCGCCTTCACTAACTACGGCGCACTGCACAACGGCGCCATGCAAGACTCGATCGTTCAGGCCAAGCTCGACTCTGCAGTGAACGACACCAACGCACCATACATGCCGGTGATTGTCGTTCGCGATGTCAACAGCAAGCTTGAGTTCTTGGCCAGCGACTTCACCAACGAAGCCAAGCCGATCTATTACATCGGTGGCGACGTGCAGGCCGGTGCGGTTAACGCCTGGCACCAGATCACCGACCTGCAGAACGTAAAGACCGAGACGATCGTCTCGAACACCACGCTAAACAACATCGACCAAGCCGTGGGCTACAAGGGCGTCACCGCATTGACCCCTGAAGAGGTCACGATGCCAGAGAACCAGAGTGCGATTTCGTCGCTCAAGGTCGCCATCGACGGCAAGAGCATCGACAGCAAGGCTGGCTTCATGGCGGCCGACCCATCGGCCCAGGGTGTTCAGCGAACCTACTTCGACTCGCTCTACAACGCACAGAACAACACGTTTACCCGCGTCAGCGACGGAACCGTGTTCTCGGCAAACCAGACCACTGGATTCTTCGAGTCTCAATCCGGCGAGCGCTTGACCCAGACCGGTTGGCGAGTGGAAATCGGATGGGCGAACTTCGCCAAGATCTTCGGCGACACGCGACTTCGTGGCCCGCTGGCGAACATCCTGGCTTGGACCGTCATGTTCGCATTCGGATCGGTTGCATCGACATTCGTGCTCGGTCTGGCCCTTGCGTTCCTCTTCAACGATGAGCGCATCAGATTCCGCAAGGTCTATCGCTCGATCATGATCTTGCCCTACGCGTTTCCTGCCTTCCTTTCGGCATACGTGTGGAAGGGTATGTTCAACGACAACGGCTTCATTAACCGCAGCATTCTGCAGATTCACGACAATCAGCACCTGATTCCGTGGTTGACCGAGATTGGCCCGGCTCGCTGGGCGGTTCTGCTCTGCAACCTCTGGCTCGGTTTCCCATACATGTTCTTGATCTGTACCGGTGCCCTGCAGGCTATTCCAGCCGAACTCACCGAGTCGGCCACCATCGACGGCGCCAGCCCATGGCAGCAGTTCCGCCTGATCAAGCTGCCGCTGCTGCTGGTGACCCTGGCTCCGCTTCTGATCTCGTCGTTCGCGTTCAACTTCAACAACTTCACGATCATCTACCTGCTCACAGGCGGTGGTCCCGCGGGCGATCCGAGCTTGCAGGTGCAGGCCGGTGGAACCGACATCCTTATCTCGTTCGTTTACAAGATCGCGTTCTCGAGCGGTGTTGGTGCCGACTACGGTCTGGCATCTGCCTTCTCGATTCTGATCTTCTTGTTCATCGGTAGCTTCTCGATGATCTCGTTCCGCCGCACCCGCTTCTTGGAGGACCTGAACTAATGGCAAACGCAGTTATCTCTTCGGATCCAAACCGCAAAATCGGTCAGCCCAAGATGGGCGCTCGCAAGTGGCTGCTTAAGGTCGGCTGGAAGCACGTTCTGGGCTTGGTCATCTCGCTCTACGCGGCGTTCCCGATTCTTTACATCCTCTCGACCTCGCTAACCACCAACGGTGCGGTCGACAGCGGTGTGCTGTTCGGCGAGTTCAGCCTCAACCAGTACCGCGATCTGCTGTTCAACAACACCCCAGATCGCCCGTTCACCACCTGGATCTACAACACCGTGTTTATTTCGTCGATCACCTCGGTGCTGTCGGTCTTCATCTCGGCTCTGGCCGCATACGCGTTCTCGCGCCTGCGCTTTAGGGGTCGCCGCGGTGGTCTGTTGTTCCTGATCTTGATCCAGATGTTCCCGTCGATGCTCGGCCTGGTGGCCATCTACGGCATCCTGTCTGAGCTAACCAAGTACTTTCCGCCACTTGGCCTGGGTACCCTCTGGGGTTTGATCCTGGTCTATCTGGGTGGCTCGCTCGGCGGTGGAACCTACCTGATGTACGGCTTCTTCAACACGGTTCCAAAAGAACTCGATGAGGCCGCCCGCATCGATGGTGCAACTCACACGCAGATCTTCTTCAAGATCATCTTCCGCTTGGTTGCCCCGATTCTTGCCGTGAACGCCTTGCTTTCGTTCATCGGTGTATCCAGCGACTACATCTTGGCGTCGGTGGTCTTTACTAAGCCGGCCCAGTACACCCTCGCGGTAGGACTCGGCTTCTTCATCGACCAGCCTTACTCCAAGAACTGGGCGCTGTTCTGCGCAGGTGCGATCATTGCCGCAACCCCGGTTGTGGTTCTGTTCATGGCCCTGCAGCGCTACATCGTTTCGGGTCTCGTTGGTGGAGCGGTGAAGGGCTAAATGTCCTCGGCGCTAGATCTACCTCTTGCTCTACGCCCGCACCACGATGGATCGGCGCTCTATGTGCCGAACCAAAAGCCGAAGCTGCTCGACAAGCTGAAGATTCGAATCCGCGTGCACAAGGCAATCGGCAAGGTTGCCGCCGTCAAGGTGCGCTTCAGCGAGAGTGGTGAGGCTTTTCCGACCCCGCCCGCCAAAATCCTAAAGACCGAGGATGGCTGGACCTGGTACGAGTCGGTCATCGTGATGCACAACCCGAAGATGAACTACAAGTTCTCTATCGAGATGCAGACCGGCAAAATCTGGTGGGTAAACACCCTCGGAGTGCACTCGATCATTCCGCCAGACATCAACGACTTTAGGCTCAACGTCTTCTCGTCGGCCCCCAAGTGGAGCCCCGGCTCGGTGATGTACCAGATCTTTCCAGACCGCTTCGCTCGCTCGGCTCAGGCCGACAAGCACGCGACTCCCGACTGGGGCATCGCCAAGAACTGGGGCGACGAAGTCATCGGTTCTGGCCCGGGCACATCCGAGCAGTTCTTCGGTGGTGACCTGTGGGGCGTCATTGAGCACCTGGATCACCTCGAGAAACTCGGCGTCAACCTGGTTTATCTGACACCGTTTTTTCCGGGTCGCTCCAACCACCGCTACGACGCGAGCTCGTTTGCCGAGGTAGACCCGCTGCTCGGCGGCAACAAGGCAATGCAGGCTCTGATCAGCGAGGTGCACAAGCGCAAGATGCGCATCCTCGGTGACCTGACCTCGAACCACAGCGGCATCGGCCACGAGTGGTTTAAGGCGTCGTACAAGAAGCCAGGCGCACCCGAGAGCGACTTCTATTACTTCAGCAACAAGAACACGAAGTATGACTCCTGGTTTGGTGTTGCCAGCCTGCCCAAGTTCAACTGGAAGTCACAGGAGCTGCGCAAGCGATTCATCCAGGGGCCAACCTCGGTGGTTGCCAAGTGGCTCAAGGCGCCGTTCGGCATGGATGGCTGGCGCATCGACGTTGCCAACATGACGGGCCGCATCCGTGATGAGGACATGTATCTCGAGGTCTCGCAGGTGATTCGCAAGACCATGGTCGACGTGAACCCAGACACCGTGATGCTCGGCGAATACACAGGCGATGCCGCCTACGAGGTGCAGGGTGACGGTTGGCAGGGCGCCATGACCTACTCGAACTTCACCAAGCCGGTTTGGCGCTGGTTCTACAACACCGACGTCAAGAGCCGCATCAAGGGTGCCGACGCGATTCCGGGCTTCATGGCGCCAGACGGCAACCTCAAGAACGACGGCACCGACTTTGTGCAGAGCTACACGCAGTTCATTGCGGGATTCCCGTGGCACGTGCGGCTCAACAACATGAACCCGCTCGACACACACGACATCCCTCGCTTCAAGACCTATGCCATCAAGGGTGCGCAAAAGATTGGCGCTGGCCTGCAGTTCACGTTCCCCGGCATTCCGGTGATCTGGGCGGGCGACGAGTTCGGCCTCGACGGCTGGAACGGCGAGAGCTCGCGAACCCCGCTGCCGTGGAACAACGAGCGCGAGCACGACACATCCATGATTGAAACCTACGCCGAGCTGGCCCGCATTCGTCGCGAGAACCCAGCTCTGGTCGATGGTTCGCTGCGATTCGTGTTTGCTTCTAAAGAGGCCGTGGCGTTCGTTCGAGAGAACGGCAAGCAGTCGCTGCTGGTGCTGGCCACACGCGGCAAAGACAAGAACATCGAGATTCCGCGCGACACCGTTGCCGGCCTCGATGCGGCGGTCAACATCTATGGCGGCGGCAAGATAAAGGTCGGCGGCAAGAAGGTGCAGTTGCCTGGGCGCAAGCTCTCGCTAAACATCTGGCGACTGCCCGCCTAAAAACCTGGATGCGTTCGCGCGCGGATCGGCTGCGTCGGTGTGAGGTTTGCAGTTTGCTCGCGGGCGCCTTGTGGTGATAAAGTCTTCTGGTGCCTGCGCCAGTCGCTTACAGCACAAACGCCCCGATAGCTCAGTGGTAGAGCACTTCCATGGTAAGGAAGGGGTCGACAGTTCAATCCTGTCTCGGGGCTCCACGGCGGGGTAGCTCAGGTGGTTAGAGCACACGGCTCATAATCGTGGTGTCGCGGGTTCGAGTCCCGCCCCCGCTACCAACCGTTCAAAAGAAAAGACCCAGAGCTTAGGCTCGGGTCTTTTGGCCTTTAAGGTGCTGGGTGGGTGACCGCAGCTGGGCGAATAGCGGGCGGCCGCCCGCGACTATGGCGCGGGGGCGAGCACCCAAATGACTTCGGCGCCATCGGTCGTTGATGGGTTGCGCCAGGTGTGCGGCTCTTTGCCCTTGAAGCTCATCGAGTCGCCGGTGCCGAGCTTGTAGGCCTTGGCGCCGATCTGAATCTCGAACTCTCCGGCAAGCACATAGACGAACTCGAGTTCGCAGTCGAGCGCGTAAAGCTCTGCGCCGCCGTTGCCACCGGGATCAATCAGCGAGTGCAGCACCTCGACGTGGGTCTGGCCGCCGGGGGAGAGCAAAGATTCGCGAGCGCCGACGCCTCCGAAGTTGACGAGCGGGCCCTTTCCGGCGCGCACGATGTTGGTGGTCGGGGTCTCGAATAGGTCGCCGACGCGC
>CANGNR010000050.1 GCA_947455385.1 Microbacteriaceae bacterium | reverse complement strand
TACACCGAAGACCTGCCAGAAGTGTCTAATGTGGCGGCCATCGTGATCACCCACCAGCACGACGACCACTGCTACGAGCCTCAGCTCGACCGTATTCTGGCCAACAACCCGGATGCCAAGATCTTCGGCCCAGACGAGGTCGTCAAGCGACTCGGCGGCTACCCCGCCACGGCCGTTCACCACGGCGATTACCACGTGGTCGGCGGCTTCACCCTGGAGTTCTTCGGCGACATGCACGCCGAGATTCACCGCAGCTTTCCGCTGGTTCAAAACTGCGGCGTGATGATCAATGACACGCTCTATTACCCAGGAGATTCGTTCACGCGGCCAGACCGGCCGGTCGAGATTCTGGCCTGCCCAACCTCTGCCCCATGGCTAAAGATTGGCGATGTGATGGACTTCGTTGCCGAGGTCAAGCCTCGTCGCTCGTTTGCCACGCACAACGCGCTGCTCAGCGAAAAGGGCCACGCGCTCAACAACGGCCGCGTCAAGGCGGTCACCGAGCAGGGTGGCGGAACCTTCAACTACCTGCTCGACGGCGAGTCACTAGATGCCTGATTCAGGCGCTCGGCGTCATCCCAGTCGATAAAACACGAGGATGAGCACGTTCGCCACAAACATCGCGCCGAAGACCGGCGTCAACAGGCGACGGGTCTGCTCGTTCTTAGAGCGGCGCTGCACGAGGGTTAGTGCCGCGAAGAAGGCGGTCAGCGCCCACAGCGAATAGGCACGAGTGTGGTCGTCGAGCAACGATGGCAGCCAGCCAAGAACGCTCGCGTAATGACCAGACACTGCGAGCCAGGATCCTGCACCGACGAGGGCTCGAAACTTGCGCGCGAGACCGGCTTCGGTTGCAACGAGGTAGAGCTCATAAAGCGACACCAAGGCCGAGGATACGACCAGAAAGCCGCAGGCGATTTGAGCGATATTCATGGGCGTTCGAGAGACTCCTTCTTTGCCTGAACGATCATCCTGAGTTCTTTGTCTGTCGGCTCTGAGTCGAGGTCAAACTTGACCACGCTCATGATGTTGCGGCCGTTGTCTAGGCGGTCGGCGATCTTTGCGCCGAGGGTGCCGCTGAGCAGGTAGATCGAATAGTGCGACTTCCAGCCGCCGAGCGACAAAAACGGCTTGCCGTTCTTGATGAAGGTGGGTATCTGGTACCAAATCACGAAGTCTTCTGGCTCGATGATGGTCGCCAGGCGGTCGCGCAGTTGCTCGACTCGTTGCCTCTGGAGTGGCTGCAAATCGGCCAGGTATTCGGCAATCTGGTGCTTTTCGTACTTTCCCACGGGTCAAGCCTAGAGCCCATTAAAGCAAAAACAGCCAGACCTAAAAGTCTGACTGTCGAAGCTGGGGTACCTGGACTCGAACCAAGAACAAAGGTACCAGAAACCTCCGTGTTGCCAATTACACCATACCCCAGGGCATGAAACCCGACCCGTGCTTGCGCTCGGCTCGACTCATTAGTTTAGTCGGTGCACAGGGTTCGAGCAAACGCCTTGAGACGCTCGAGGGTTTCGTCTTTGCCGAGAATCTCCATCGACTCAAAGAGCGGTGGCGAGATTCGGCGGCCAGAGATTGCGGTGCGCAGCGGCCCAAAGGCAAAGCGCGGCTTGAGGCCCAGCTCTTCGATTAGCACCTTGTTTAGGGCGTTCTGCAGGTTTTCGGTAGTGAAATCGGCGGCAGAGATCGTCTCGATTACCTGGCCTGCGGCACCAAGAACGCCAGCGGTGTTCTCGGGCAGTCCTGCCTTGGCGTCATCCTCGATTTCGATCTGATCGGCCGTCTTGAATAAGAAGCCGAGCATGCCCGGAGCCTCGCTCAGCACGACGATTCGCTCCTGAATGAGCGGGGCCGCGGCGGCCAGGATCTCAGACTCGCGAGCGCTCAGGCTTGAGCCAAGAATGCCGGCGCTCTGCAGGTATGGCACGAGGCGTGCCTCAAAGTCGGCAGGCGCAAGCAGGCGAATGTGCGCCGCATTAATGGCGTCGGCCTTTTTCTGGTCGAATCGCGCCGGATTCGGGTTCACGTTCTCAACGTCGAAGGCCTCGACGAGTTCGGCCAACGAAAAGACGTCGCGCTCGTGGCTGATGCCCCAGCCGAGCAAGGCTAGGTAGTTCAGCAGACCTTCTGGAATGAAGCCGCGGTCGCGGTGGTGAAAAAGGTTCGACTCTGGGTCGCGCTTCGAAAGCTTCTTGTTGCCATCGCCCATCACATATGGCAGGTGACCAAAACGCGGGATGAACTTGGTGATGCCCGCCTCGACCATCGCGTTGTAGAGCGCGATCTGACGCGGGGTTGACGAGAGCAGGTCTTCGCCGCGAAGCACGTGGGTGATACCCATGAGCGCGTCATCCACCGGGTTGACCAGCGTGTAGAGCGGCTGGCCATTGGGGCGCACCACAACGAAGTCAGGAAAACTGCCTGCCGGAAAGGTAATCGGGCCGCGCACCAGGTCGTCGAAGCTGATGTCTACGTCTGGCACCCTCAACCTGAGGGCCGGCGTTGCGCCATCCTTGCGGTATTTCGCGCGCTCTACCTCGTCGCGCTCCCAGTTGCCATAGCCGAGTTGCTTGGCGCGACCCTCGGCCTCGTTGCGCGCGTCGATTTCTTCGGCACCAATGTATGACTCATAGATGTGGCCGCTGGCCTTGAGCTTCTCGATCACGTCGGCATAGATGTGCCCGCGCTCGCTCTGGCGGTACGGCTCGTTTGGTCCGCCGACGTTTACGCCTTCATCCCAGTTCAGGCCGAGCCAACCGAGTGCCTCGAGGATCATCTCGAACGACTCTTCGCTGTCACGCTCGGCGTCGGTGTCTTCGATTCTGAAGACGAACTTGCCTCCCGTGTGGCGCGCGTATGCCCAGTTGAACAGGGCGGTGCGCACCAGACCAACGTGTGGCGTACCGGTCGGCGATGGGCAGAAGCGCACTACGACGTCGCTGCCGGTGGCGGTTGAGAAGGGGGCTGTGATGATCGACATAACCCCTCAAGTCTACCTTTGGGGCTGTCTTGCCTCACGCTTGGCTCGAGTGCCCTGCCACGCCGAAACCGCAAAGAAGATCAGCCAGGCACTGGCCACAAGTGGAAGCCTGCGAGCCCATTCGTCCTGTTGATTCCAGAAGAACATGAGCTGCGTGGACGAGTAGAACCAGAAGACCTGCGCCGAGGCAAAGGCCAGAGCCAAGATGCCTCGAACTACAGCACGATCGAGCAATAGGCGCACGCCAGCCCAAACATAGGAGCTCGAAGAAAGCGCCACAAATAGCATCACAAATGGGCCATAATCGCTGTGAACATTCACGAGTATTGGCGGGCCAGCGTGTTTGGTGGCATAGTCCACGATGCCGTACGAATACCACTCACTGGTTTTGATCACAAAGGCAACGACTAGAAGCAAAAACGCAAGGATGGCCGGTTTGCCGAGGCGTGAGCCCGGCACGCGAGAGCAGAGCACCGCGATCGACCAGGTTAGTGCGAGCCAAACTCCATTGGCCACCGCGTACGGTTCTGGGTAGGCAACCCACTTGGTGCAGAGCCAAACCGAAAACAGCATGCCGGCGATGGTCAAAACCACACCTATGCGCGGATGACGCCATCCGTGTGACATCGCCTGCTTGATCGCGCCTCGCTCGATGTCGCGCTTCGAAATTTCTAGTTCGGCGGCGTAGTGAAGGTCTGACTCGGTGGACTCTATGAACTCTGCTCGCTCTGCGCCCTTGGGGTAGGCGCGCGACACAAGTCTGATGATTGGCCTAAGCATGCTGCTGCGCTCCGATCTTGCGAGTCGAGCGAGTGGGCAAGTTGGCGTTTGCCTTCACGAGGGCAAGGGCCGCCTCGCGCGCCTCGGATGTCATCGAATAGAACTTGCGACGCGGACCCTTGATGGTCTGGTCAGTGTCCCAGTGCGAGACGACCCATCCAAGTTCGGTGAGTCGTTCGAGAATCGGATAAACGGTGCCGGTCGCTAGCCCGACCTGCTTCGAGAGCGCAAGGCCCCAGATCGGCTGGTCGTGGTTGGCGATTGCCTCGAGAATCGCGATGGTTGGTTTTGTCACACGAACAAGTGGTTTCACGCTGGCTGCCTCTCTGGTGGTTGCTTCTTATTCTATACACATAGACTAAGCCAGCGAGGCGCAAAAAGTCGAGAGAAAAACAAAAAGTTTATGTTAGGCGACCGGGTTGGTGAGCTCGCCGATTCCCTCGATCGAGACCTCGACCACCTGGCCGGCCTCAATCGGGCCAATGCCGGCTGGCGTGCCGGTCAAAATAATGTCGCCCGGCAGCAGCGTCATGACCTGAGAGACGTGCTCGATGATGCGAGGCACATCGTGAATCATCTGGTTCAGTCGACCGTGCTGGCGAAGCTCGCCATCCACGCGGGTTTCGATCACCTGGTCTTCGGGCTCAAACTCGGTCTCGATCCAAGGGCCAATCGGGCAGAAGGTGTCGAAGCCCTTGGCGCGAGTCCACTGGCCATCCTTGTTTTGCAGGTCGCGGGCGGTCACGTCGTTTGCAATCGTGTAGCCCCAAACGAAGTCGAGGGCCTTGTCGGCGGGCACGTTCTTGGCAACCGAACTGATCACAACCGCAAGCTCACACTCGTGATCGACCTGGTCGCTAATCGAGGGCAGGACGATGGTCTCGCCCTGGCCGATTGCCGCGGTCAGCGGCTTGAGAAACATCAGCGGTTCGGCAGGGGCCTCGCCACCCATCTCGGCGGCGTGGTCGGCGTAGTTCTTGCCGATGCAAATCAACTTGGATGTCGGCAGGGTCGGCGGCAGCAACTGCACATCCTTGATGGCAACGCGCTCGCCCGTGGTCTCGTAGTTCGTGAACAACGGATGCCCCTTGAGCACGACCAGCTCTGGTCCGTCGACGATGCCGAAGCGAACCTCGCCGGCCACGCTGAACTTTGCGACGCGCATTAGGAGAGCTTGACCATCCAGTTGTGGCGGTCTTCGACCGTGCCGTACTGAATGCCGGTGAGTTCGCGGCGCAGCGAGACGGTGAGTTCGCCCGGCTCTGCGTCGGCGCTGCCGATGGTCTCTTCGCGGCTCTTCAGCTGGCCAATCGGGGTGATCACGGCTGCGGTGCCACAGGCAAAGATCTCGACGATCTCGCCCGAGTTCACGCCGGCGCGAACCTCGTCGAGGGTCACCTTGCGCTCCTGCACCTCGATGCCGCGGTCCTTGATCAGGGTGATGACCGAATCGCGGGTGATGCCGCGAAGGATCGTTCCGTCGAGGCTCGGGGTTGCCACGTGGCCATCCTTGAAGACAAAGAACAGGTTCATGCCGCCAAGCTCTTCGATGTAGGTGGCAGACTCGGCGTCGAGGAACATCACCTGCGAGCAGCCGTTGTCGTAGCCCTCCATCTGAGCGAGTAGCGATGCCGCATAGTTGCCGCCGGTCTTTGCCTCACCGGTGCCGTGGCGGCCGGCGCGGGCAGATTCGAGGGCGATCCAGATCGAAACGGGCTTGATGCCGCCGGTGAAATAGGGGCCGACCGGCGATGCGATCACGCGATACTCGGCGCGCTGCGCTGCTCGCACACCCAAGAAGTTCTCGGCAGCAATCTCGAACGGACGAATGTAGAGGGTCTTCTCGTTGACCGGCTCAGGCACCCAGGCGCCATCGACGGCAATCAGTTCGCGCAGCGAGTCGACGAAGATCTCGGTCGGCAGTTCTGGCAGCGCCATGCGGTGCGCCGACTTCTGCAGGCGGGCGGCATTTGCGGTTGGGCGGAAGGTCCAGATCGAGCCATCCTGGTGGCGATAAGCCTTGATGCCCTCGAAGATCTCTTGGCCATAGTGCAGCACCGCGGCCGAAGGGTCCATCAGAATCGGGCCGTAAGGCTCGACGCTGGCCGAGTGCCAGCCCTTGTCTTTCTCCCAAACGACGACGATCTGGTGGTCGGTGAAGTTCGCACCGAAAGCCGGATTTTCTAGGATGCGCTCGCGCTCGGCATCGGGCGTTGGGTTCGCCGAGAGGTGGCGCTCCCAGACGATTGGGGTCTGCTGTTCGCTCATGATCTTCTTCCTTGAAGTTTCGGTTCGTGCTTAGAGGCGAGCAAGGATGCTGGCGGCAACCGCATCGGTGCTGCGCTTTTCGGCGCCACGCTCGGCTAGGTCGTCGGCGACCGCGCGCTCGATGCGGGCAGCTGCCACCGGGTTCTTGATGTGCTCGAGCAGCAGGGCTGCCGAGAGCACGGCGGCGGTTGGGTCGGCGAGGTTCTTGCCTGCAATATCGGGGGCCGAGCCGTGCACCGGCTCGAACATGCTCGGGTAGTCGCCGTCTGGGTTGATGTTGCCCGAGGCGCCGAGTCCGATTCCGCCGCCGATGGCAGCGGCAAGGTCGGTGATGATGTCGCCGAATAGGTTGTCGGTGACGATCACGTCGAAGCGCTCGGGGTTGGTCACCATGAAGATGGTTGCCGCATCGATGTGCAGGTAGTCGGTCTTGACGCTCGGGAATTCCTCGGCGACGCGATCGACGGTGCGCTGCCACAAGCTGCCGGCATGAACCAAAACGTTGTGCTTGTGCACGAGAGTGAGCTTCTTGCGGTCGCGGTTGGCGGCGAGTTCGAAGGCATAACGCACGACCCGCTCGACGCCGAAGGCGGTGTTGACCGAAGTCTCGTTTGCGACCTCGTTGGGGGTGCCAACTCTGATGCCACCGCCGTTGCCGACGTAGAGACCCTCGGTGCCCTCGCGAACGACGACGAAGTCAACTTCGCCAGGCTCGGCGAGCGGGGAGGTCACGCCTGGGTAGAGCTTGGTCGGGCGCAGGTTTACGTAGTGATCGAAAGAGAAGCGCAGCTTGAGCAGCAACTGGCGCTCGAGAATGCCCGACGGCACACGAGGGTCGCCGATCGCACCGAGCAGAATCGCATCGTGCTGCTTGAGCGAGTCGAGGTCATCCTGGGTGATGGTCTCGCCCTTGGCGAGGTAGCGCCTAGCGCCGAGGTCGTACTCGGTGGTCTTGAAGCTCACGCCAGAGCCGGCGGTGACCTTATTGATTGCCTCGAGCGCGACAGCCGTCACCTCGGGGCCGATGCCGTCGCCGCCGATTACCGCAAGGTTGTATTCACGAGTCAAAGTAGTGCTCCAAGAACAGTTGTTTAGTCAACTTTACCCGCTGAACGAGCCGCGATTTTAGAGCTTTCGGGCTAGTGCGCAGACCGTTACAGAGGGCTTGAGTCCGTCGACGGTTTTCACGTGGCCGTCGTGATTTGCGATGTCAACGATTTCGACCGGCAAACCGGCCAGGATGTCGGTCAGGCTCGCCACGGTCGGCAGCACGAGCGGGTCTTGCGGGCCGCGGTTGCCGAGCGCCAGATTCTCGAGCGCGTGCCAGACGCCGAAGAAGGTTGCGCCAGGCTTCAACTGGGCAACGAGGTTTGCGATGGCCTGGCGCAGTTCGGCATCTGGCACCTGCAGGTAGGCCACGACTCCGAGGTCGGCGGGAGCCCAAGCGGCCACGAAGTCAAGCGCCGACGCCTCGGTGGCGTGGCAGCGCTCGGCAACCTCGCGTTCCGCTGCGAACCGCTCGAACTTTGCTAGCGCAACCCCAGAGAAGTCGACGTTCTCGGCACGCCATCCGCGTTCTGCGAACCAGACCGAGTTGCGGCCCTCTCCCCCGGCCACGTCGATCATCGTGCCAACCGGCAGGTCTCCGCAGAACTCGGCGACGAACCTGTTCACATCCTTCGAATAGATGTATTCGTCGGTCTCATACCGTTTGTTCCAGTCGTTGGCGTCCATCCCTCTATTCTGCGTCAACTAAAATGGTGGGAGTTTTGATTTCAAGGAGACACCATGGCAACCGAAGTAACCACCGACGACCTTCAGCAGGCAATCGCCAACGGCGCTTGGGTGCTTGACGTTCGCGAGCCTTGGGAGTTCGAAGAGGGTCACGTTCCTGCGGCCCACCACATTCCGCTGGGCGAGCTAGCCGACAACCTCGACAAGGTTGCCGACGGCGAGCGTGTCTTCGTCATCTGCGCAGCAGGTGGCCGTTCGATGACCGCCGCCAACTTTCTGGAGTCTCAGGGCATTGACTGCGTCTCGGTTGCCGGTGGCACCAAGGCCTGGATCGCCGAAGGCAAAGAGGTCAGCAACGAGCCAAGCCTCTAGGCTGCCGGCTGAAACATCTAGCCAAGAACTTAAGCGAAAAGGCGGGGTCTCCCCCGCCTTTCACTTTTAATCGAATCTTCGATTGCTGGCCTCGACTAGACGATGATGTCGATGGCGCGCATAACCTCGGCCTCGATGGCAACGCGAACCTGCTCGAGCACCTCTGGCGCAACCGGCGAGTCAACGGTGATGACCGAAAGCGCCTTGCCGCCCTTCTGCTGACGAGCAATCTGCATGGCGGCGATGTTGATGCCGGCATCCGCGAAT
>CANGNR010000049.1 GCA_947455385.1 Microbacteriaceae bacterium | reverse complement strand
CTTCTCGGCGGCACGGCGGTTGGCCTGGGCAAGGGCGAGCAGCTCGAAATCGTGCCGAGCGCAGAACTCAACTGGGTGCTGGTCACGAGCGATGCCGGTCTCTCGACCCCAGAGGTTTTTGCGCGGCTCGATGAGATTCGGGCGGAGCGTGGGATCGACGTTAGAGACCTGCCGAGCCCCGAAGTTTCTTGTGTACTTCTCGAGGCTCTCGCGGCCGGAAACCCCTTTGACGTGGCCGAGCACTTGCTCAACGACCTCCAAGAGGCGGCAATAAGTTTGCGCCCAGAGTTAGGTGAGATCATTGACGCCGGCATCGGGGCAGGGGCGCTCGCTGGCCTGGTTTCGGGGTCCGGCCCGACGGTTGCCTTCTTGGCCGCAAGCACCGAGGCCGCCGCCGCATTGGCTCAGGCGCTTGCCGCAACGGGCCTCAACCCGATTCAAACCGTCGGCCCGGCCGCGGGCGCAAGGCTCGAGAACTAGTGGCTCACCTGCTTGGGGCCGAGGCCGTTCACCTCGAGTTTCCGACCAAGACGGTCTTTGACGGCATAACCCTAGGCATCAACGACGGCGATCGCATCGGCATCGTCGGCCGCAACGGCGACGGAAAGAGCACACTGCTGCGCCTGCTCGCCAAGCGAATCGAGCCTGACGAGGGTCGCATCACGCACAGGAGCGGATTGCGGGTTGGGCTTCTTGACCAGACCGACAAACTCGACGCCAAGCAGACCATCGCAAACGCGGTGGTGGGCGAGGAGCCGGAATTTCGTTGGGCGTCGAATCCGCGCATCCGAGATGTAATCAGCGGGTTGCTGAACGACCTCGACTGGGAGCAGCCGATTGGCCAGCTCAGCGGTGGCCAGCGTCGCCGTGTCGCGCTCGCCGCCCTGCTTGTGCAAGACCTCGACGTGATCATGCTCGACGAACCAACGAACCACCTCGATATAGAGGGCGTCGCCTGGCTGGCCAAACACCTCAACGAGCGTTGGCCGGCCAACAGCGGCGGATTCATGGTCGTCACTCACGACCGCTGGTTTCTCGACGCGGTTTGCAACCTCACTTGGGAGGTCTTTGGCGGAGCCATCGAGCCATTCGAGGGCGGATACGCGGCATACATTCTGCAGCGAAACGAGCGTGACCGCAGCGCGGCGGCGTCTGAGGGACGTCGGCAAAACCTTCTGCGCAAAGAGCTCGCGTGGCTGCGACGCGGTGCGCCGGCACGCACATCCAAGCCAAAGTTTCGACTCGACGCCGCGGCAGAGTTGATCTCGAACGAGCCAGCCCCTCGAGACGCCGTCGAGCTTTCGAAGCTAGCCACGGCCCGCCTCGGCAAGGATGTCATCGACGTCGAAAACCTTTCGTACACCACCGACCCAGACCCCGAGCACCCCGATTTAGCGCCGAGAGAGCTGCTGCGCAACGTGACCTGGCGGCTTGGCCCCGGCGACCGCATGGGCATCGTTGGCGTTAATGGCGCCGGCAAGACCACCCTGATGAAGCTCATCACACACCAGCTAAAACCAACCGTCGGCCGTGTGAAACTCGGCAAGACGGTCAAGATTGCGACCCTGACTCAAGAGGTGCGCGAGCTCGACGAGTTTGGCGACGATCGAATTCGCGACCTGATTGCACGCGAAAAGGCCTTCTTCGTTGTCGACAAAAAAGAGGTGAGCGTCAGCCAACTGGTTGAGCAGCTCGGCTTCACGACGGCCCAGCTGCAGACGCCGATTCGAGACCTCAGCGGTGGCCAGAAGCGCCGACTGCAGTTCTTGCGCCTGCTGTTCGGCGAGCCCAACGTGCTGATTCTGGACGAACCGACCAACGACCTCGACACCGACATCCTCGCAGCAATGGAAGACCTGCTCGACTCTTGGCCGGGCACGCTCATAGTGGTCAGCCACGACCGCTACCTGCTCGAGCGAGTAACCGACCACCAGTATGCGTTGCTCGGCGACGGCTCGCTGAGGCACCTCACCGGGGGAGTCGATCAGTACCTCAAACTTCGAGCGGCGAGCCTCTCGGCCGGCTCTTCGCAGCCAATAACTTCGGCGGCATCGACGGCCGCGGCGCAGGCCGAAACCGAACAAACCGGCGAGCAGTCGGCGCCCGCGGCTAAGACCAAACTGAACGGTGCCGAACTAAGAGCCGCCGAGAAGAACCTCGCCAGAATCGAACGAGCGCTAGAAAAACTGGCTCAAGACGAAGAGCGACTGCACGAGCGCATGGCGACCCACGACCAAAGCGACTA
This sequence comes from Microbacteriaceae bacterium, assembly GCA_947455385.1. Taxonomy (GTDB): domain Bacteria; phylum Actinomycetota; class Actinomycetes; order Actinomycetales; family Microbacteriaceae; genus Rhodoluna. The sequence goes on along the minus strand of CANGNR010000049.1, from coordinate 6,291 downwards.
CGCGGGACTCGCCGCGCTGGTCGAAGAGCAGAGCGAATTCAACGCCAAACGCGATGGTTTAGAGAGCGAATGGCTCGAGACCAGCGAGCAACTTCTGGCAGACTAGAGGGGTGGATGCCTCGCGGCAGCCACGTTGGCCCATGGTGTAATGGCAGCACCGCGCCCTTTGGAGGCGCTTGTCTAGGTTCGAGTCCTGGTGGGCCAGCGCAAACGAATCGCGCGAGCGAAAGCTAAGGAGCGGCATGGCCGAGAAGCGTCTAGCAGTGGTGGTTCTCGCCGCTGGCGCAGGAACCCGGATGCGCTCGGCAAAGCCCAAGGTCATGCACGAAATCGCTGGCATGCCCATGCTCGGGCACGTGCTGACCACAGCTCACGCACTCGGCGGCGAACACGTCATCACGGTGCTTCGCCACCAGCGCGACGAGATCGCATCCTGGCTCGGCGAGTTCAGCCCAACCACAAAGATTGCCGACCAAGACGAGCTCGCTGGCACCGGTCGTGCAGTTGAGTGCGCGCTCGAGGCGCTGCCGGCAGACTTCGATGGCGCAGTAGTCGTGGTTTCGGCCGATGTTCCGCTGCTCGACACTCAGACCCTCGACGCGATGCTCGTAACCCACCTCGAGGCCGGTGCGGCCGTCACCCTGCTTAGCACCTGGGTTCGCAACCCAGCTGGCTACGGCCGAATCGTTCGCAGCGAGGATGGCGAGTTCGCATCGATCGTCGAACACAAGGATGCCACCGATGAGCAACTCGAGATCGGCGAAATCAACGCCGGCGTTTATGTCTTTGATGCCGCCAAGTTGCGCTCGGCTCTGGGCAAGGTTGGCACCGCCAACGCGCAGGGCGAGAAGTACCTCACCGATGCGGCAACCATTCTCAAGGGCGAGTCAGAAAAGGTCGAGCTGCTCTCGGTGGCCGACAACTGGCTCGTGGCCGGCGTCAACGATCGCTACCAGTTGAGCGAGGTCGCGGCCGAACTCAACCGCCGCATCTGTTTCGGTTGGCAAATGGCCGGCGTCACAATCGTCGATCCGTCGAACACCTGGATCGACATTCGGGCATCAATCGACGAAGACGCCGTCATCCTGCCGGGCACCCACATCCAGGGCGTTTGCACCATCGGCCGCGGAGCCAAGGTTGGCCCAGAGGTCGTTTTGGTTGATTCTCAGGTTGGCGACTTTGCCTCGGTGGTCAAGTCGCACGTCACCGGTTCGGTTATTGGCGATGGTGCGAGTGTTGGCCCGTTCGCTTACCTCCGCCCTGGCACCGACCTCGGTGCCGATGGCAAAATCGGCACCTTCGTCGAGACCAAGAACGCCAAAATTGGCGCGGGAACCAAGGTTCCGCACCTTTCATACGTTGGCGACGCAGTTATCGGCGTCGAGTCGAACATCGGCGCGGGCACTATTTTTGCCAACTACGACGGCGTTTCGAAGCACCAGAGCGTCATCGGTTCGCACGTTAGAACCGGCTCGCATAACGTCTTTGTCGCCCCGATTAGTATTGGAGACGGAGCCTATACGGCGGCCGGAACCGTGGTGCGAAGAAGCGTCGAGCCTGGAGATTTGGCCATGAATGTGGCGCCTCAACGCAACATCGCAGACTGGGTTTTGAGTCGCCGCGAAGGATCCAAGGCGGCCAAGGCTGCCGAGGCCGCTAAGGCAGCCAAGGCATCAGAGACCGACTAGACAGCAGAGCAGAGAACTGGAGACGCGATGAGCGAAATCACTATTACAGGCCGCAAGCGTCTCGCACTGCTGAGTGGACGAGCCCACCCAGAACTGGCCGAAGAGATTGCCGAGCTACTAGGTACTACCCTCGTGCCAACCACCGCATACGACTTTGCAAACGGCGAGACCTTCGTTCGCTTCGAGGAGAGCGTTCGCGGAGTCGACGCCTTCGTCATTCAGGCTCACCCTGCCCCGGTCAACCACTGGATCATGGAGCAGCTGCTGATGCTCGACGCCCTGAAGCGAGCATCGGCTAAGCGCGTCACCGTGATCTCTCCGTTCTTTCCATACGCCCGCCAAGACAAGAAGCACAAGGGCCGCGAGCCAATCTCGGCTCGACTGATGACCGACCTGTATGCGGCCGCTGGCGCAAACCGAATCATGTCGGTTGACCTGCACACCCCGCAGATTCAAGGCTTCTTCGACGGCCCGGTCGACCACCTCTGGGCGCTGCCAATGCTCTCGGATTTCGTCGCAGCCAACTACGGCCAAGAAAAACTCACCGTGGTTTCGCCTGACTCGGGCCGCGTTCGCGTAGCCGACATCTGGGCCGACCGCCTCGGCGCCCCGCTCGCAATCGTGCACAAGCGCCGCGACCCTGACGTGCCAAACCAGGTGACCGCGCACGAACTCGTCGGCGACGTAAAGGGCCGCACCTGCCTCTTGGTCGACGACATGATCGACACCGCAGGCACGATCGTTGCCGCTGCTGCCGCGCTTAAGAAGAACGGTGCGGCCAAGGTTATCGTCGCCGCTACCCACGCAATCTTCTCGGGTCCGGCTGTCGAGCGACTCTCGAGCGATGCGGTTGACGCGGTGGTCGTCACAAACACCCTGCCTATCGGCCCAGAGAAGCGATTCGAAAGTCTGACCGTGCTCTCGATTGCTCCGCTGATCGCCAAGGCAATCAGCGCAGTGTTCGACGACGACTCGGTCAACTCGCTGTTTCCTGGTCACGCCTAAACAGCACGCGGATGCCAGCTAGCGCGGCAACATCAAAGGCAAAGCAACAGGTCGGCCTGCTCGGCGCAGTTGCGATAGGGCTTGCCTCGATGCTCGGCGCGGGTATCTTCACGGTGTTTCGTGAGGCTTTTGCAAAGACTTACTCATACCTCGCAGTCGCGCTCTTCTTGGCCGGGCTCGTAGCCTGCCTGAACGCGGCATCTGTGTATTCGATGGCCAAGCAGATCGACCGCCCGGGCGGGGTCTATGCCTATTCAAGGCACTACCTAAACAAAGACTTCTCGTTTGTGGCCGGCTTCGCCTTCGTGTTTGGCAAGATCGGCTCGATTGGTGCCATCGCATGGATTTTCGCCGAATACCTCACCCCGCTGAGTAATGGCGCGCTCAACACGCAGCTGGTGGCGAGCCTGGCCATCCTTGTTTTGACCCTGTTGAACACGCTCGGCATCAACCGCACCGCACTCGTGGCCGCGATCCTTGCGGCGATTACGACGACCTACCTCGTGGTGGCCGGGTTGCTCGGCGCCAGCCACCGCGGCTCTGGCTCGAACTTCACTAACTTGCTCTCGGGCGGCCACTCAGGCGGAATCCTCGCCGCTGCCTCACTGCTGTTCTTTGCCTTCGCAGGATACGCACGCGTCGCGACCCTCGGCAACGAGGTCAAGAACGCCAAGGTCAACATTCCGCGCGCGATCCTGATCTCTCTTTCGGCCGTGCTAGCTCTTTATCTTCTGCTCGGCTACGCGCTGGTCAACTCGCTCGGCACCGAACTAGACCACCTGGATGCGCCATTCGTGGCGATGCTGCTCGGTGCCGGCGACCTGATTCCGGCCTGGGTGACCGTGCTCGTGGCATCGGCCGCCAGCCTAGGCTCGATGCTTGCCCTGCTTGCCGGCGTCTCACGAACGGCCGCGACCATGGCAGAAGACCGCGAGCTGCCATCGGCATTCGCCCACCGCAACAGATTTGGCTCGCCCTGGTTGGCCGAGGTAATCATCGCGGCCGGTTCGATCGCGCTGCTCTGGTCGAACGCCTACCTGCAGTGGGTAATCGGATTCTCGTCTTTTTCGGTGTTGCTCTATTACGCAATCGGGCACCTGAGCGCCCTTCGCCAGCCCCGCGCCGAGAAGCCGCTGCCGCGCATCGTCGCCATCCTGGGTTTCGCACTCTGCGTCGCGCTGCTGCTTTCGGTGCCAGGCCCAGCCGTTGGCGTGAGTTGCGGCATCCTGGTTATCGCCCTTGTGCTGAGGCGAATGACTCGCGGGTTGGCAAACACCGCGCGCGGCGAATAGACTTAGAGCAAGAAAACAACGGCGAGGGCCGATTCCGCAAGGATGAAGCCGTTATCGACGGGGCTGCCAGACAAACTTTGGCCAGAATCCTCGCGTGAACACGCTTGAGTTGATGAGAAACCAAAACCAAGAAAGCTAAAACATGTCTGACGTAAACGCAAAGATCGTCGCCGAAACCCGCACCACCTTTGGCAAGGGCTCGGCCCGCAAGGCCCGCGCCGCCGGCCGCACCCCAGCTGTCATCTACGGTCACGGCTCAGAGCCACGCCACATCACCCTGCCAGCTCACGAGATCGCGCTCGTTCTGCGTCACAAGAACGCCGTCATCGAGGCAGTCATCGAGGGCAAGAGCGAGCTCGTTCTGGTCAAGTCGGCTTCGAAAGACCCTGTTACCCAGATCATCGAGCACATCGACCTCGTCACCATCAAGAAGGGTGAGCAGGTTCACGTTGAGGTTCCCGTTCACATCGTTGGTGAGCCAATGAGTGGAACCACCGTTGACCTCGAGCACAAGACCGTCAAGCTGCTCGCCGAGGCAACCAACATTCCTGAGTTCGTTGAGGTCGTCTTCAACAAGGAGGCCGCTGGCCACCACGTTCTGGCCAAGGACATCGTGCTTCCTGCAGGCGTCAAGCTTGACCTGCCAGCAGACGAGCTCGTCGCAACCGTGGTTGCCACCGCAGCCGGTCACGCCGAAGAACTCGCTGCAGCAGCAGAGTAACCTAGCAGGTTCTGAAAGCCCGGATGCGCCAAGCGTGCATCCGGGTTTTCTGCATTTAGGCTGGTTTCGTGGCTAACTCAACGTTCTTGGTGGTCGGTCTCGGAAACCCGGGGTCGGGCTATTCGGGCAATCGACACAACGTTGGGCAGATGGTTTTGGCCGTTTTGGCCGACCGACTTGGCGCCAAATTTAAGAGCCACAAGGCCGGCGCTCAGGTTGCCGAGGCCAAGCTCGGCGTCGGCGCCGACGCACCCAAGGTGATACTCGCCCGCAGCAACGGATACATGAATACCTCCGGTGGGCCGGTTTCTGGTCTCGCCAAGTTTTACGGAGTGCCAGCCGCCGCGATCATCGTGATTCACGACGAACTAGACATTCCAGCCGCCGACGTGCGCATCAAGGTTGGTGGCGGCCACGCTGGTCACAACGGCCTGCGCGATATCATTTCGGCCCTTGGCGGGCCAGATTTCGTGCGCGTTCGGGTCGGCATCGGTCGGCCGCCAGGGCAAATGGACACCGCAGACTTCGTGCTGCGTGACTTCGGCACATCCGAGAAAAAAGAACTGCCCGTGACCCTAGAGATCGCCGCCGATGCGGTCGAAGCAATAATCAAGGATGGCGTCACCGCCGCCCAGCTGCGTTTTCACTCCGCTTAGACTTGACGGGTGGGTAGCAACGCGAACTCTAAGGCTCTGTCGCGCCTTGTCGCACTCGTTTCAGATGGCTACCCGGTAGCAGCCCTTCAGGCGAAAATTAAAAATCCTCGGCTCGAAATCATTGCTGCCGCTGGCGCGCACTCGACCGTCGTCGGATTGCTGGCGAGCTTGCGGGCCGAAAAGCGGCTATCGTCGGTGAACCTCGTGATCGTCTCGACGGGCCGCGAGGGCGAAGACCTTGCTTCATCGCTCAAGGCGCAGGATCCCGACGCCGAGGTGCTCGAGTTTGTCTCTTGGGAGACACTGCCTCACGAGCGACTGAGCCCAAGCCCAGAAACCGTCGGAAAGCGGCTGCGGGTTCTGCATCGACTTCACGAGATTTCAGTGGGCAGGCCCGCGTTGGATCACGCGGTTTACGTGGTTGCCTCCGTTCGCGCGGTGCTGCAGCCGGTGGTCGCCGGGTTGGGCGATTTTCCGCCGCTGACTCTGGTTCGCGGCAAGGATTATCTGCTGCCCGAGTTGACCCTAAAGCTCGTCGAGCTGGCCTACCAGCGCGTCGACCTCGTGACCAAGCGCGGCGAGTTTGCCGTTCGCGGCGGAATCCTCGACATTTTTCCGACCACCGCCGAGCACGCGGTGCGCCTCGAATTCTTTGGTGACGAGCTCGACGACGTTCGCGAGTTTTCGGTCACCGACCAGCGTTCACTCTCGGGTCAGCTCGACTCGACCAAGATCTATGCGGCCCGAGAGGTCATCATCACTCCGGCAGTCGCCAACAAGGCTCGCCAAATGGTGCACGAGTTTCCGAACCTCTCAACCATGCTCGCCAAACTAGCCGAGGGAATCCCCGTCGACGGCATGGAGTCTCTCGCGCCCGTGCTCGCAGACCGCCTGGTGCCGTTTAGCGAATACCTGCCCGCCGACGCCGG
>CANGNR010000048.1 GCA_947455385.1 Microbacteriaceae bacterium | reverse complement strand
GGTGTGGTTTCGGCAGGGGCGGCCGTCTCGGCCGAGGCGTTCGACTCGCCAGCTGATGCTAGGCGGCGCTGAAATTCATCCTCGTCGATAACCTCGACACCGAGTTCTTCGGCTTTGGCTAACTTCGAGCCGGCGTTTTCTCCCGCAACAACAAAACTTGTCTTCTTTGAGACGCTGGATGCGGCCTTGCCGCCGTTAGAGATGATCGCCTCTTCGATCTCTTCGCGAGTAAAACTCTTTAGCGAACCCGTGGCAACGATGCTCATGCCCGCGAAGATTCCACCGCCGGCAATCGCCTGGCCTGGGCCTTCGTGACCAGGTATTTCGAGCAAAACACCTGCCTTGCCCCAGCGCTCCAGGATTTCTCGATGCCAATCGACCGAGATCCACTCTTTGAGCGACTTGGCTAGAATCGGCCCCACGCCATCGACCGCAGATAGCTGATCTTCGGTGGCAGAGAAAATGCGATCGAGCGAGCCGAAGTGCGCCGCCAGCGAGCGCGAGGCCACCGGCCCGACGTGACGAATCGAGAGGGCAACCAGGATGCGCCAGAGCGGCCGCGACTTTGCGTCTTGCAGGTTCTTGAGCAGCTTGAGCGCGACCTCGGCTGGCGACCCGTCTTTCTTCTTGAAGAAATCGACGATCTTGGGGTTGCCTTCTTCGTCTAGCTTCGGCAGACCGGTGTCTGGGTCGAGAACGTGCGCGCGAATCGGCAGCAGCGAATCCAGGGTGAGGTCAAAGAGATCGGCCTCGTTTTTGAGCGGCGCAGTTTCGGCGTCAAGTGGTTGAGTCAGTGCAGCCGCTGCCACGTAGCCGAGAGCCTCGATGTCGAGCACCCCCCTAGAGCCGATGTAGGCGACTCGCTCGGTGAGCTGAGCTGGGCAACCAGCGGCGTTCTGGCAACGAAGGTCGACGTCGCCATCGCTCGACGGTGCGAGTGGCGCACCACAGGCCGGGCACTCGCTCGGCATCACGAACGCGCGCTCGCTGCCGTCGCGAAGTTGCACCACGGGGCCGAGAATCTCGGGAATCACGTCGCCGGCCTTGCGGAGCACGACGGTGTCGCCGATCAACACGCCCTTAGCCTTGACGACATCCTGGTTATGCAGGGTTGCGAACTCAACGGTTGAGCCAGCGACCTTCACGGGAGCCACCACCGCGTATGGGGTTGCGCGGCCGGTGCGGCCGATGCCGATGCGAATGTCGAGAAGCTTGGTGTTGACCTGCTCGGGTGGGTACTTGTAGGCGATGGCCCAGCGGGGCGCGCGCGAGGTAAAGCCAAGCTCCTGCTGGGCGGCCAGGGCGTCAACCTTGACCACCACGCCATCGATTTCGTGCTCGAGCGAGTGGCGCTTGGCCGCAAACTCGGCGATGTAGGCAAGCACCTCGTCGGCGGTATTCGCCACCCTGAAGCGCTCGGATGTGGGTAGCCCCCACGAAGCTAGCAGACCATAGAGCTCGCTCTGGTTGCGAAGTGGGGCGTCATCCCAGGCACCGATGCCATGCACGAGCATGCGCAGCGGTCGACTAGCGGTGACCTTGGGGTCTTTTTGGCGCAGCGAACCACTGGCAGAGTTGCGTGGGTTTGCGAACGGCGCCTTGCCCTCGGCAATCAGCGACTCGTTGAGTTTGTCGAAATCGGCGAGACGATAGAAAATCTCTCCGCGGATCTCAACGAGCGGCGGGTGGCCACCGCCGTCGAGCCTCCTGGGGATTCCTTCAATCGTCAAAACGTTCTGAGTGACGTCCTCGCCGACCACGCCATCGCCGCGAGTGGCAGCCGAAACTAGGATGCCGTTTTCGTAGCGCAGGTTGATCGCGAGGCCGTCGATCTTGAGTTCGCAGAGATAAGGCCCAGTTGCCTTGCCCAGCCACTCGCGCATCTCGTCGTCGCTAAACACGTTGTCTAGCGACCACATGCGGGCCGCGTGAGCCACCGGCGAAAACACCTGGTTGGCGACGCCACCGACCGTCTGGGTTGGGCTGTCGCCCGTGATTAGATCAGGAAACTCTGCTTCGAGGCGCTCGAGTTCTTTCAGCATGGCGTCGTAGTCGGCGTCGCTGACGAGCACCGTGTTGCCTTCGTAATAGGCGCGCCGGTGACGATTGATCTCATCGACAAGCTCGGCAACGCGCTTGGCGGCATCCTCGTGGGTCACGATGCCACCAAATCGGCGGCAACGGTTCGGTCGATGGTTGTCTGGCCGAGGACCCTGGTGCCAACGTAAATCACCGCGGTCTGGCCGGGAGCAACACCGTGCAGCGGCTTTGGCAACTTCACTACCAGTTCGCCCTCAACCACGGCAGCGGTGGCGGGCTCGCTGGCCGAGTGGGCGCGAACCTGCACCTCGCAGTCAAACCACACGGATGGGTTTGCCGGCCCAACGCCGCACCAGGTGAACCGGCTGCCCGCGAGTTCTGTCACGGCCAGGGCCTCTTGGGGACCAACCACCACTCGGTTCGAACGCGGCTGAACCTCGAGCACGTAGCGCGGGCGGCCGTCGGCTGCTGGCTTGCCAATGTTGAGGCCCTTGCGCTGCCCGACGGTGAAGTTGTGAGCGCCGAGATGCTTGCCTAAGACCTCGCCGAACCGATCGACAATTTCGCCCTCTGCCTCGCCGACGCGCTCAGAGAGCCAACCCTGGGTGTCGCCATCCGGGATGAAGCAAATGTCGTAGGAGTCTGGCTTCTGCGCGACCGCTAGCCCGCGAGCCGATGCCTCGGCGCGAACCTCTGCCTTGGATGCGGTGGCCCCGAGCGGAAACATCGAGTGCGCCAACTGCTCGGTGGTCAAGACCCCGAGCACGTAGCTCTGGTCTTTGGCGGCGTCGAGGCCGCGGTGCAGTTCGAGTCCGCCGCTCTCGCCCGTAATCACGGATGCATAGTGGCCGGTGCAGACCGCGTCGAAACCGAGCGCGATGGCCTTTTCGAGCAGGGCCGCAAACTTGATGCGTTCGTTGCAGCGCATGCAGGGGTTAGGTGTGCGACCAGCCTGGTATTCGGCGATGAAGTCGTCGACCACGTCGGCCTTGAATCGCTCCGAGAAGTCCCAGACATAGTAGGGAATGCCGAGGATGTTTGCGGCTCTCTGGGCATCCATGGAGTCTTCGATCGTGCAGCAACCTCGCGAACCGGTGCGAAGGGTGCCGGGCATTCGGCTCAGAGCCAGGTGAACGCCAACGACCTCGTGGCCGGCCTCAACCGCCCTGGCTGCGGCAACGGCGGAGTCCACCCCGCCAGACATTGCCGCAAGAACCTTCATGGCTCAATTCTAGTTTGGCAAACCCGCCTTGCGAGCCCCCGCGAGCGCTTGTGGAAGAGCCGTGAGCAGTGCCTCGATGTCTCTCGGTGTGTTCTGCCATCCGAGTGTGATGCGCAGACAACCAGAAGCCTCTGCCTCGTCACGCCCCATGGCCAACAGAACGTGCGATGCGGCGGCAACGCCGGCCTGACACGCCGATCCGTTCGACACCGCAACACCAGCCTGGTCAAGCAAGAACAGCATCGAGTCTCCGCTGCAACCGGCGAACGTGAAGTGCGCGTTGTTGGGTAGTCCGTCGGCGTCGCCGCGCGAAAAACGGGCCTCTGGCGCAATCTCGAGAACGCCAGCCACCACCTGCGCGGTCAGTGCCGAAAACCTGGACGACTCCTCGGCGAGCTCGGCTACCGCAATCGACGCAGCCTTGCCAAAAGCCTTAGCGCCTGCCGCGTTGAGGGTTCCCGAACGCATTCCACGCTCATGGCCGCCACCGTGAATCTGCGCACCCAATTCGGTCGCGCGCGAAACAAGCAGCGCACCGATGCCGACCGGGCCGCCAATCTTGTGCGCCGTGATGCTGAGGGCAGCCAACCCTGATGCCGCGAAGTCGACCGGAACATGACCGAAGGCTGCCACCGCGTCGCTGTGCACGGGGATGCCCTGGGCCGAAGCCAATGCCACCAGCGCAGGGATGTCTGTCACCACGCCGGTCTCGTTGTTGGCCCACATGGCAGAGATGAGAGCAACATCGCCTCCGCGTACGGCCAAAAAGTCGCTAAGGGCCTCGAGGTTGAGCACACCGCGAGAGTCGACGGGAATCCACCAAGTATCGGCGCCGTGCTTCTCTAGGTATTCCACGGCCTCGACAACCGCGTGGTGCTCGGTTGCCACCGAAATCACCACAGGACGCGGCGCATCCTTGTTTCGAGCCTCAAAGAGACCCTTGATGGCTAGATTGTCTGCCTCAGTGCCGCCAGACAGAAAGATGACCTCGTTGCGATTGGCATTTACCGCGCGGGCGATCTCTTCGCGAGCCTCTTCGACGAGGCGCCGGGCGGCCTGCCCAAAACTGTTGACCGCCGATGGGTTGCCGATAACACCGAGGTGACTTGTGAGCACCTCTAGCACCTCTGGCCGAATCGGCGTGGTGGCAGCGTTGTCTAGATAAACGGCCATGTAAAAAGCCTAGTTTCTGAGCACGCATTGTGCCCGCCAATGAACGCCGAAATGACATTACCTGAAACATTCCACGCCTAAGATTGAACCCATTCCTTATCTGTAAGCCTTTTCAATCGCGTGGTGTTAATGTCTGAAATCAATCGAAGCGGCGAACCCGCTCTCGGCCTGACTTTCGGCAATGCAGGCGGAACCATCGCGGTTTATTCGAGTGCGGCAACAGAGATTCTCTGCAATGTGCTCGACCCCAACGACTTCAGAACCGTGGTCAAGAGCATCAAACTCACCCGCGGCGAAAACGATATTTGGGCTGCCAAAGACAAGTTGCTCGTGCCTGGCGTCAAGTACGCGATTCGCGCTGCCGGCCCCGATGGCCCTCGCGACGGCTTCAACGAGACTCTCAACCTGATCGACCCATACGCGCGCGGAGTGATTCGCGAGTCGGCGCGCGACTACGTCAACGTTGGCATCTCAGACAAGTTCGACTGGCAAAACGTGGCAAAGCCAAACACGCCACTCGCTGAGACCGTCATCTATGAGGCCCACCCTCGTGGACTCACCCGATTGAATCCCCAAATTCCGGATGACCTTCGCGGCACGTACGCCGCGTTGGGACACCCAAGCACGATTGAGCACCTCACCCGACTCGGCATTACCGCCGTCGAGTTGCTACCGATTCACATGTTCATCAGCGAGCCACGCCTAATGAACATGGGGCTTATCAATTACTGGGGCTACAACAGCATCAACTTCTTCAGCCCGCATCCGCGTTATGCATCTGCGGTGGCAATCGAATCTGGCCCACAGGCGATCGTCGACGAGCTCAAGACCGCTATTCGCGAGCTTCACCGCGCCGGCATCGAGGTTCTGCTCGACGTCGTTTACAACCACACCGCTGAGGGCGGAAACCGCGGCCTCACCTACTCGTTTAGAGGGCTCGACAACTCGGCCTACTACCGCCAAGACGAGTTCGGCAACTTTCATGACACCACCGGTTGCGGCAATTCGCTCGACTTCTCGAACCCGCGCGTGGTTCAGCTCACGCTTGACTCGCTGCGCTACTGGACCGAGGAGATGCAGATCGACGGATTCAGGTTCGACCTCGCGGCCACTCTGGCCCGAGACGAGACCAATCAGTTCAACCCAAACCACCCGTTGCTGCAGCAGATGGTCAACGACCCCGTCTTGAGCCAGGCAAAACTGATCGTCGAACCCTGGGATGTCGGCCTCGGTGGTTGGCAGACCGGAAACTTTCCAGATCGAATGCCCGAGTGGAACGACCGCTACCGCGACAGCGTGCGCAAGTTCTGGCTCAGCGATATCGGCGACGCCCGCTACAGCGGAAAACACAACAACGGAATCGCCGACATTGCCACCCGCCTCGCCGGTTCTCGCGATGTCGTCGATGGCCCGCAGGGTCCGCTCGGTGCGATCAACTTCGTCACCGCACACGACGGCTTCACCGTGCACGATTTGGTCTCATACAACGTCAAGCACAACCAGGGCAACGGCGAGAGCAACCGAGACGGCACGAGCAACAACCATTCGTTCAACCACGGCATCGAGGGCGAGACCCAGGATGCGCAGATTCAATCGACTCGCCGCAAGGCAGTTCGCAACCTAATGGGCAGCCTGCTGCTTTCGGCCGGCGTGCCAATGATTACCGCTGGCGACGAGCGGGGCAAAACCCAGATGGGCAACAACAACGCCTACTGCCAAGACAGCGTGCTCTCTTGGATGAACTGGAACCTGACCAGGCCGCAGCAAGACCTCGAAGACACCACCGCATACCTGATCAAGCTGCGCAAAGAGCACCCGGTGCTTCGCCCGACTAACTTTGGTTCGTTCGATGAGCTCAAGCCCGGCCTCGACCGCATCCGCTGGTTCAATCGCTACGGCGAGATCATGACCGAGAGCGACTGGGACAACACCGAGCGCCGAACCATTCAACGGTTGGCAGAGCACATCCAAGACGATGGCTCAATCTGTGCGCTGCTCACCATCATTCACGGCAGCGAGGATGTGCGCGAGGTGAGTTTGCCTAAGGTTGATGGCTACACCAAGGCCGAGCTGCTCTGGAACAGCGCCCTAGAGTTGCCACCGCAGAAGATCGAGGTTACTGCCTTCGACGCACCCGTGACCATGTCGGCAACATCGATGATGTTGTTCCACATCGCCTAGCCAACAGAACTGCAACAGGGCGAGCGGGGCAATGCCCCCAGTCGGTAAGTTAAAGGGGTGAGTGAAACGTCAAAGATCGAATATCGTCACCCTGCGCCGGTTGGGCGATTCCCCATTTTGCACGTCACTCCAAGCGTCGATAACGGTCGCTGGCCAGCCAAGGCATTCGACGGCGAAGTTCTGCCATTCAGCGCCGTTGTTTTTCGCGAGGGCCACGATGCCCTCGGCGTCGAGCTGCTGCTAACCGACCCCGCTGGCGAGACCCAGGTTCACCGAATGCACGCCGGCGCACCTGGCACCGACCGCTGGCACACCAGCGCCGCCCTGCACGGAGTTGGCCGCTGGACCTTTGCGATTCGAGCCTTTGCCGATGACTACGAGACCTGGCACCACAACACCGAGGTGAAACTGGCAGCCGGCGTAGACGAACACCTGATGATGCTCGAGGGCATTTCGCTGTTCAAGCGAGCCGCCACCGAAAAGGGTCGCTCGAGGGCCAGCGCCAAGGCGTTCGCCGACCTCGCCGAGGTCTTGGGCCAAGAGATTCTTTCGACTCACGAGCGATTCGAAGCCGCAAACTCGCCTGCGATTCACGAGATTGTTTCTGCCGAACCGATTCGTTCGATTCCAGACGTGAGCGAGAGCTACACGATCAACTGCGAGCGAACCATCGCCGGATCCGCATCTTGGTATGAGTTCTTTCCGCGCTCCGAAGGCGCGGTCTTCGACGAGGCAACCCAGACCTGGAAGTCGGGCAACTTCAAGACCGCCGCAAAGCGCCTGCCCGCCGTGGCTGCGATGGGCTTCGATGTGCTCTACATGCCACCGATTCACCCGATTGGTCGCTCGCATCGCAAGGGCCCGAACAACACCCTGCATGCCGGGGCACAAGATCCCGGTTCTCCTTGGGCCATCGGCAGCGAGGATGGCGGACACGACGCCATTCACCCAGAACTTGGCACCGTAAAAGACTTCACCGACTTCGTGGCTAAGGCAAACGAACTTGGCATCGAGATTGCCCTAGACCTTGCCTTGCAGGCCTCCCCCGACCACCCTTGGGTCAAGACGAACCCCGAATGGTTCACGACCCGCGCAGACGGCACCATCGCATACGCCGAGAACCCGCCAAAGAAATACCAAGACATATACCCGATCAACTTCGACAACGACCGCGATGGCATCTACAACGAGGTGCTTCGAATCGTGAAGCTGTGGATCTCGCGAGGCGTCAAGATTTTTCGCGTGGACAACCCGCACACCAAGCCAGTGAACTTCTGGGAATGGCTGATCGGAGAGGTCAATGCAGAGTTTCCTGAGGTCATCTTCTTGGCCGAGGCATTCACCAAGCCGTCGATGATGCACGCGCTGGGCCGAGTCGGGTTCCAGCAGTCTTACACCTACTACACCTGGCGCAACACCAAGCAGGAGCTCGAGAGTTACTTCGTCGAGCTATCGACCCAGTCGGCCGACTTCTTTAGACCCAACCTGTGGGTCAGCACGCCAGATATTCTGACCCAGTATCTTCAGTTCGGCGGCCGCGCCGGGCACCGCATCCGTGCTGTTATTGCAGCGATGGCCGGCTCGAGCTGGGGCATGTATGCCGGCTATGAACTGGTCGAGTCGGTCGCCCGCCCAGGTGCCGAAGAGCACATCGACAGCGAAAAGTTTGAGTTCAAGCCGCGCGACTGGAAGGCCGCGACCAAGTACGGCAAGACCATCGCGCCATACATCACGCGCCTCAACCAGATTCGCGCCGAGCACCCGGCCGTGCGCCAGCTGCGCAACTATCAGGTGCAGTACACCGACGACGATGGCATCCTGGCGTTCTCGAAGTACCTGGCTGCCGAGCATAATGTGAGCGGCGAGGCAGACCGCATCGTTGTCGTGGTCAACACCGACCCGCACACGATTCGCGAGACCACAGTGCACCTCGACCTGGCCAAGCTGGGCATCGAATACGGCACGCACCTTCAGATCACCGACCTGATCTCGGGCGACGT
>CANGNR010000047.1 GCA_947455385.1 Microbacteriaceae bacterium | reverse complement strand
CTTTGAGAACCGCTGGGATAAGCGCGACTAAAGGTATTCCTGGCCGAAATAGTGGCCGCCCTCCACTCCAACCCCACTTCGGTGGGGTTTTCGTCATTTTGGGCAGCAATTTGCCCATTTTGTGAACGAATGTTAGATTTTTCCTCCACTCGCTATATCCCCCATAGTTATTGACTTGTTACCTAAATTGGGGCGTGTTTTTTGCCTAATTTCTGGTGTTGGTGGCGTGAAGTGGAGTAAAGTGGGGAATACAGGTTAGTTCGACGAAGAGATAGGGGGAGCCGATGCTTTCAGGTCGTCACAACCCCAAACTCGACGAAAAGGGCCGCCTCATCTTTCCGGCCAAGCTGCGCGAAGACTTCGCCGGCGGAGTCGTGCTAGCCCGCGGCCAGGAGCGCTGCATCAACGTGTACAGCGCCGAAGAGTGGGCCAACCTGCGCAACCGCATGGCCCAGGCTTCGAACTCGAACGCCACCGTTCGCGCTCTAACCCGCCACATGTTTGCCGAGTCGGAGCTTGAGACCTTCGACGGTCAGGGCCGCATCCTGATTGCTGCCGCACTTCGCGACTGGGCCGGCCTCGACAAAGAGCTCGTTGTGGTTGGCGTGCTCGACCACGCAGAAATCTGGGACCGCCAGGCCTACGAGACCTACATGGCTTCAACCGCAGAACTGTTCGCCTCACTCGATCAGGAGGTGATTCCGGGGATCGACTAGCTGTCGCTAGACCTCCACCTGTTTTGCCTTTGGCTTACTTTCCCGAAGCCAGATAGCGAAACGGATGGGGATCCGGAGGCAGATAGCCCGGGCAGATTATGACCCAGAAAGCCATCGCCGAGATCCACGAGCCAGTAATGCTCGAGCGCTGCATCGAGCTACTCGCTCCTGCCCTTGAAAATGGCGGCATCCTGGTTGACTGCACCCTCGGTTTGGGTGGCCACTCGGAGGCGTTCCTGACGCGCTTCGAGAACATCCAGCTCGTTGGCATCGACCGCGACCCCAAGGCCCTCGAGCTAGCGGGGGAGCGCCTGGCTCGATTCGGTTCGCGAGTGCACCTGGTTCACGCCGTCTATGACCAGATCGAGGATGTGCTCGCCGAGCTCGAGTTCGAAGGAGCCGACGCGATTCTCATGGACCTCGGCGTCTCGTCGATGCAGCTGGATGAAGCCGACCGCGGCTTCGCATACTCGTACGAAGCCCCGCTGGACATGCGCATGAACGCAACAGAGGGAGACACGGCCGCAGACATCGTCAACAACTACGCCGAGGCCGACCTCGCCCGCATCTTCAAGGAGTACGGCGAGGAGCGCTACGCGAAGCAGGTTGCCGTTGCCATCGTCAAGGCACGCGCAATCAAGCAGTTCGCGACCTCGACCGAGCTCGCGTCGCTGATAGCCAAGGTGATTCCGTTCATCCCGGGCAAGAGCAGCGGACACCCAGCCAAGCGCGTCTTTCAGGCCCTGCGCATCGAGGTCAACGGCGAACTAGAGGTTCTCGAGCAGGCTGTTCCAGCCGCCCTGGATGCCCTAAACGTCGGTGGCCGCATCGTCGTGCTGGCCTACCACTCGCTCGAAGACCGCATCGTCAAGCAGGTGTTCGCCGCCGGCAGCACCTCCTCGGCACCGCTAGACCTCCCGATTGAACTTCCTGAACACGCACCAACTCTGCGATTGGTCGTCAAGGGAGCCGAAAAGGCATCTGAAACAGAGATCGCAGAAAACCCAAGGTCGGCGTCGGTAAGACTCCGCGCCGCCGAAAGAATCAGGAGAGCCGCATGAGCAGCTTGAGCGTCGCAACCACCACTGCCAAGGCACCAACCCAGCGAGTACTTCGCTCGGTTGCACCTACCCCCAAGAAGGGCCGCAACCGCCGTGCAATCGTCCTGACCGTGATCCTTGGTCTGGTTGGCATTCAGCTTGTGCAGTTGTTCATCGGTGTGATGATCTCGCAGGGCGCATACCAGCTCGCAGACCTAAAGACCCAGAAGCGTGACCTGACCCTCACCACCCAGATTCTCGGCCAGCAGGTGTCGTCGCTTTCTTCGAACCAGAACCTCGCCAACGCAGCCCAGCACCTCGGCATGATCTCGAACGTCAACCCCGTGTATCTGCGCCTTGCCGACAAGAAGGTCTTCGGAGTGCCGGTTCCTGCCGCCGCTGGCGAGTCTGGCCACATTGCCCGCAACCTGGTTCCAGACGCAGCTATGACCGTTGTGTCGAGCTTCGTTGCCCCAAAGCCAGTTGCGGTGCCAAAGTCGGCGACCGCGGTTGCCCCAACGGCAGGCTCGCTCGACGCTCAGCAGGCCGCCGGCCTGACTCCAGTGGCTGCCAAAGCGCCTGTCGCTCAGCCGAATTCTGCGTCGAATCAAGTACCTTTTTCGAGTGCCACAATTCCCGCTTCGCCAACCCACTAGAACCAACAGAGGTTTGATTGGCGCCGCGGTGGCGCTGTTTGAGAGGGCTTGGTCGTGAGCAGTTTGCATCCGGGTCGCCCGCGCCTCAGACTCAGGGTATTTTCAGCGGTAATCCTGATCATCGGCCTGATTTTTGGCTGGCGCCTGGTTGACTTTCAGCTGGTCCATGCGCCCGAGATCAACAAAATCTCTTACGACAATCGTTCGATAACCCGCGTCTTGCCGGCTATTCGCGGTGAGATTCTCGACAGCAGCGGCAACGTGCTCGCCCAGACGATTCTGCGATACGACGTGAACGCCGCACCCAACATCGTTGCCGACTACTCGGTTAGGCAGAACGGCCAGGATGTCACCGTCACGGTCGATCAGGCGGCCGGAGAGATCGCATCCCTGCTCAAAATGAGCAAGGCAAAGGTCTTGGCCAAGCTAGCCGGCACTAGCAAGTACTCGAACATCGCTAAGCGCGTGGATGCGTCGGTCTATCGACAGCTTCAGGCGCTCGACGTGCCATGGCTCTTCTATGACGCGATTCCTTCGCGCGTGTATCCAAACGGAGCGGTCGCGGGCAACGTGGTTGGCTTCGTCGGGCAGGATTCCACACCGCTGGCCGGCCTCGAGCTGACCATGAACTCATGTCTTGCCGGTGTCGACGGGCAAGAGACCTACGAAAAAGGCGCGCTCGACGGAATCCGCATTCCGTCTTCGGCAATCGTCTCTAAGGCCCCGCGCAACGGGTCTAACGTCGTGCTGACGCTCAACAGCTCGCTGCAGTACTACGCGCAGCAGGTAATGCTCAACTACGTGGCATCTGAGCAGGCTCAGTGGGGAACCGCGCTAGTTGTTGAGGTTAAGACCGGCAACATCCTGGCCGCCGCCGAAGCACCTAGCGTCGACCCGAACAAGCCAGGTGCCGTTCGCTCGGCCAACCGCGGCGCACGAATCTTTCAGACTGCCTTTGAGCCAGGTTCGACCATGAAGTCGATTACGGCTGCGATCGCCGTCGATACCGGCAAGGCGACACCTGCCACACGTGTGCTCGCACCGTTCAGAATCATCCTGCCCTTCGGTGGATACATTCAGGATTCCGAACTTCACCCGCCAATGAAGCTGACCCTCACTGGAGTGCTGCGCGACTCGTCGAACACCGGAATCATTCAGATCGGTGGCAAGGTGCCGCGCCAGACCCGCTTCAACTACCTAAAGAAGTTTGGCTTCGGCGCTAGAACCTCCGTCAACTTCGAGGGTGAGTCGAGCGGTCTGCTTCGAGACCCAAACACCTGGGACAAAATGACCGACAAGGTGTCGATGTTCGGGCAGGGTGTCGGCGTCACGCCAATTCAGATGGCCATGGCCTACCAAACAATCGCAAACGGAGGCGTGCGCCTCGAGCCTCGTCTGGTTGCCGGCTGCCAAGACGCCAGCGGCAAGATGGTCGCTACGCCGACCACCCCCGGCACCAAGGTGCTCAAGCCCGCGACCGCAGCCTCGGTGATCAACATGCTCGAGAAGGTTGTCGAGCACGGTGGCATCGGCCACACGGCATCCGTGCCGGGATACCGCATCGGCGGCAAGTCGGGAACCGCTCAGGTTCGCGAGCCAAACGGCTACTACGGCATTCGTCACGCGATCTCGTTCATCGGCATGGTGCCGGCGAATGACCCTCAGTACGTTGTCGCAGTTTCGCTCTACAAGCCGGTCACCTTCAGCAACTCGCTTGGTGCGACTCCGCCATTCAAGGCAATCATGCAGCAGGTTCTGCGCACCTACCGTGTGCCACCTTCGACAACCAAGAGCAAGTGGCTACCAGAGCAGTGGTAGCCCATGCGGTTTGATTTAACCAACTAGTTTCGGCGAGCGAATAGAGAGGATGCGAATGACCGAGAAGCCAGCAGAGTCGATTCCGCCAATCCTGCGCCCCGAGCACGTTCGGCCTGTGGCCTTGACCAATTTGGTCAACCAATTCGAGCTTCGATTCGTTCGCGAAACTGGCGAGGTCGAGGCAACGGGCATCAGCATGAACACCGCCGACCTGCGCCCCGGCGACATCTTTGTGGCGATGCCAGGCAAAAAGACCCACGGCGCCAACTTCATCGAAAAGGCGGTGGCTCAGGGTGCTGTTGCCGTCATCTCGGATGCTGCCGGACTCGATATCGTCGGCGGTTTCGCAGGCGCCGATGCACTGCCACTCGTGCTGCTCGAGAATCCTCGCGCCAACCTCGGCGATCTTGCTGCCTACGTCTATGGCAACCTTCGGGGAACCATGCCAAAGCTTTTTGCCACCACGGGCACTAACGGCAAGACCTCAACCTCATACCTTCTCGAGGGCATCCTTCGACAGCTCGGCGAAACCACGGGCCTGACTTCCACGGCCGAACGCCACATCGCTGGCGAGGTGATTGTTAGTCGCCTGACCACTCCCGAGTCGACCGAGATGCAGGCGCTGATTGCCCGCATGAAAGAGAAGGGCTGCACCTCGGTGGCAATCGAGGTGAGCGCGCAGGCGCTCTCGCAACTGCGCGTGGATGGTCTCTACTTCGATGTCGCCGGGTTTACCAACCTGAGCCACGACCACCTCGATGACTACGCCGACATGGATGAATACCTCTCGGCCAAGGTCGAGCTGTTTACTGCTCGTCGCGCGGCTCGAGGCGTTGTCTGTCTCGACTCCAACTACGGCTACCGATTCGCCGAAGCTAGCCAGATTCCTGTCGTGACCTTCAGCAGCAGGCCTGACCGTGTCGCTGACTGGAACCTGCGCGTGACCGGCGAAGTGCCGTCGGCTACCTCGTTCGAACTCACCTCGCCAGACGGTTCGACGCTCAACTCGAGCGTGCCAATCATCGGCGCGCACATGGCGGCCAACGCGGGTCTCGCAATCGCGATGCTGGTCGAGGCGGGATTCGGCTTCGGCGAGATCGCCGCGGCAATCGACGGTGGCATCGAGGCCTACCTGCCCGGACGAACCGAGCGAGTCACCGGCGCATCGGGCCCAGACGTCTATGTCGATTTCGGCCACAGCCCAGACGCCTTCGAAAAAACTCTGCAGGCTGTGCGCAAGGTGACCGCCGGCAAGGTGCTGATGCTTTTCGGTGCTGATGGCGATCGCGACGCAACCAAGCGGCCAGACATGGCGGCGGTTTCGGCGCGCAATTGCGACATCCTGGTGATCACCGACCACCATCCACGTTTCGAAGACCCAGCCTCGATTCGCAAGACGCTCGTGGATTCTGCCCGGGCGGCAAGGCCAGAGCTAGAAATTCACGAGGTGAGCCCGCCCGAGGCCGCAATTCGCCTTGCGGTTTCGCTAGTTGGCGAGGGCGATGCGATTCTCTGGGCTGGCCCAGGGCATCAGGATTACCGCGACATCAGGGGAGCGCGCACGGTTTATTCAGCTCGTGCCGAGGCTCGCGCGGCCCTTCGAGAGGCTGGCTGGCTGTGATTCGCCTTTCTCTGGCCGAGGTGTCCTCCGCAATCGGGGGCCGTATCTCGGGTGACGAAAACGTGCTGGTCACTGGCTCGGCAGAAACCGACTCGCGTCTCGTGGGCCCCGGCTCGCTTTTCTTTGCCAAGCCGGGCGAGGTAACCGATGGCCACCGGTTCGTTGGTGCGGCGGCTCACGCAGGCGCGGTGGCCGCTGTGGTCGAGCACCTCGTCGAATCGGTTGAGATTCCGCAGATCGTCGTTGCAGATGTGGTCGAGGCGCTAGGGCTGCTTGCGACCGAGGTTCTGCGCCGGGTGCGCGCCGAGCGAAACCTGCGGGTCGTTGGCATCACCGGTTCGAACGGCAAAACGACCACCAAGAACATGCTCCGCGAAATACTCAGCGGCGTTGGCCCAACCGTCGCTCCCATCGAGTCTTACAACAACGAGGTTGGGGCTCCGATTTCGATGCTCAAGGTCGACGAGTCGACCGAGTATTTGGTAGTCGAACTCGGTGCCGGCGGAATCGGAAGCATCGGCTATCTGGCAAAGATGTGCAAGCCAGACGTCGCGGTCGAGCTCAAAGTTGGCCTTGCGCACGCTGGCGAGTGGGGCGGCATCGAGACAACGGCCAAGATCAAGGGCGAGCTCATCGAAAACATGAGTGACTCGGGCGTGGCTATTCTCAACGCGGATGACGGTTACGTGCGCGAGATGGCCAAGCGCGCGCCAGGGCAGACTGTGTTCTTTGGAACCTCCGCCGACGCCGATTATCAGGCCGCCGCAATCGATATTTCGCTGGCCGGAACAGCCTTTGACCTCACCGTCGGCGATGGCGCGCCGCGACGGGTAACACTCAAGATTCTGGGCGAGCACCATGTTTACAACGCACTAGCGAGCATCGCGGCGGCCGAGGCGCTCGGGGTTTCGCGCGAACACGCCATCGACGCCATCGAGGCCATGCCGCTAGCGGAGCGCTGGCGCATGCAGCTCTTCGAGCGCGCCGATGGGGTTGCGATCATCAACGACGCCTACAACGCCAGCCCAGATTCAACCAAGGCAGCGCTTCAGACGCTTGCGCTTCTGGGTCGCCGCGAGGGCCGCCGCACTATCGCGGTGCTCGGCGAGATGGCTGAGTTGGGCGAGTTCAGCGCGGAGCAGCACGATGCCATCGGTCGAATCGTCGTTCGCCTAAACATCGATCAGCTCATCGTCGTTGGCGCCGGCGCCAAGCTGGTTCACATGGGTGCGAGCCAAGAGGGCTCGTGGGATGGCGAATCGAAATACTTCGACGCAATAGAACCGGCTTTGGAGCATCTTCGTGAAATGCTTACTAGCGGAGACATCGTCCTGGTGAAGTCTTCTAAATCGGCGAACCTGAGGCACCTCGGCGACGCACTAGCGGGAGTTGAAGCATGAGAGCCGTATTGATGGCAGGTGGCATTTCGCTCGCCTTCACGCTCTTCGGAACCCCCGCATTCATCTGGCTTTTCAAGCGCTGGGGTTGGCGCCAGTTCATCCGCGAAGATGGCCCGCAGACTCACCTCACCAAGCGCGGAACCCCAACCATGGGCGGCGTAATCATCATCCTGGCCACGCTCGTGGGCTATTTTGTTTCAAAACTCTTTAACTTCGAAACGCCAACAATTTCGGCACTTTTGGCCCTGTTTATGATGGTCGGCCTTGGTTTTGTCGGCTTTATTGACGACTTCATCAAGACGCACAAAGAGCGCTCGCTCGGCCTTTCTGGCTGGGCCAAAATTGCCGGGCAGGGCGTTGTTGCGCTCACCTTCGGGCTGCTCGCCATCAGGTTTCCGAACTCGCAGGGCGTGACGCCGGCGTCCACGGCAATCTCGGGAGTTCGAGACACCGGTTTCGACTTCGTCGCCGTGTTCGGGCCGATTGTCGGAATCGCCTTCTTCGCGC
The DNA here is from genome assembly GCA_947455385.1 of Microbacteriaceae bacterium. Taxonomy (GTDB): domain Bacteria; phylum Actinomycetota; class Actinomycetes; order Actinomycetales; family Microbacteriaceae; genus Rhodoluna. The sequence continues at coordinate 919 of CANGNR010000047.1, read as the reverse complement.
TGTGGATCTACATACTCGTGGCTGGTACCTCAAACGGCGTAAACATCACGGATGGCATGGATGGCCTAGCCACCGGTTCGACAATCATGACCATCGGCGCCTACGCGGTGATTGGCTTCTGGGAGTTCAACCAGGCCTGTGGCACCGTAATCGAAAACGCCTCGGCCTGTTATCCGACCCGCGACCCGCTAGACCTAGCGGTGGTTGCCTCGGCAGTGGTTGGCGCCCTGATTGGCTTTCTCTGGTACAACACCTCACCCGCGCAGATCTTTATGGGCGACACCGGCTCGCTCGGCCTCGGTGGTGCGCTAGCCGCTCTCGCCATCCTCAGCCACACCGAACTGCTCCTGGTTCTGATCGGTGGCATCTACGTCATGATTACCGGATCGGTGATCATCCAGCGAGTGTTCTTCAAGGTCACCAAGTGGCGAACCGGCACGGGCCGAAGAGTGTTCATCATGAGTCCGATTCATCACCACTTTGAGCTCAAGGGTTGGGAGCCGATCACCGTGGTGGTGCGCTTCTGGGTCATCGCTGGACTCTGCGTACTGGGCGGCATCGGCACTTTCTACATCGAGTGGAGCTACGGCTAGAAGATGTCTAGCCTCGATCACCTGAACAGTTGGCACAGCGATTGGCGCGGCCTTCGCGTTGTCGTTTTTGGCCTCGGCGTGACGGGCTTTTCGGTTGCCGACACGCTCGCCGAGCTCGGCAGCGACGTGCTTGTTGTCGCCGAGAAGGCAGACCCTGAGCACCTAGACATTCTGGATGTGCTGGGAGTGCGGCACGTCACCGGTGATGGAGCCAAGGGTCTACCCGGCGCGGCACTCGAGTTTGACCCTCAGTTGATTGTCACCTCGCCGGGCGTTCGGCCAGAGCACGACCTGTTGGTCTGGGCTGCCGAGCGCGCGATTCCTGT